>CAKTUT010000001.1 GCA_934621665.1 uncultured Oscillospiraceae bacterium
CGTAGAAGAGACTGACGATGCGTGGGTCAGTGCGCTGCGCGCGATTGAAACCGAGCCGGGGAAATGGTTCTTTGAGGCGGTGGAGACAAAGCCGTCGGCGCGCGGCTGCGGCTATGGAAGCGCGCTGGTGAGGCATACGCTTGCGTATCTTGCGGCGCAGGGGATGACAGAGACAACCTGCACGATTGCGGCAAAAAATCTTGCCTCGCAGAAGATGCACGGAAAATGCGGTTTCCGCCCGACCGATGCTCAGCCGCTGAATCCATGGGGCGAGGTGGAGAAGAACTGTATTTTGTACCGGTATCGCGTCAGCTGATAAGGGCGCACGTGTCCGCAGGACACACGGGCTTTCCTTTCACAGCTACGAAAGCGTTGCGTCCACGTCAAGAAATTGTCGAAATGCCGTTGGCAACGCGACATCCTGTGCAAAACGCGCGCGGTCTGCCCACGTAAAACAGGGCGCGGCGACAGCGCAGCGAATGGTATAGCAGCGGATGTTCCAGACAATGTGCGTGAAGATATGCTGCCGGTCAACGCTCCGCAGAAGCTCGCGCGGCTGCACGCCAAATGTGGCCGCCGTGTCCAGCGCCTGCTGGGGAGAGAGCGTGCCGTCCACATTCGGAAGCTCCCATAGTCCCGCCAGAAGCCCCTTATCCGGCCGCTTGCGCACGGCGCATGCGTCGTTGCACACAAAAAGAAACGCCGTTTTTTCCTCTATACGGCGCGGCTTTTTCGCGTCCTTTTTCGGAAGCGTCAGCTCGCAGCTGTGCGTATGGGCAAGACAGTGCGTGCAGACTGGGCATGCGCCGCAGTGCGGCGCGCCGTTTGGCACGCACACCGTTGCGCCAAGCTCCATCAAGCTCTGTGTAAAATCGCCGCAGCGTCCGGCGGGATAGATCTCCCGCAGCCGCACTGCGGCTTCTTTTTTTGCGTCCATACGGTTAATGGGTGTCTCGTCGGCCATGATACGCGCCAGCACACGCAGAACATTTCCGTCAACCGCCGGAGTGGGCAGCTCAAAGCAGATCGAGCCAATTGCGCCCGCCGTATAGTCGCCCACGCCGGGAAGCGCACGGATTGCGTCAAAGTCTGACGGAAATTGTCCGCTGTGGTCGCGGATGATGACCTGCGCGGCCTTTTGCAGATTGCGCACGCGACTGTAATAGCCAAGTCCCTCCCACAGCTTATGCAGCCGGTCAGGGTCGCACGCGGCAAGCGACGCGATATCGGGCAGCTCCGCGAGGAAACGCGCGTAGTACCCGCGCACGGCCTCTACACGTGTCTGCTGAAGCATAACCTCCGACAGCCACACGTGATACGGCTCGCGGTCGCGCCGCCACGGCAGATCGCGCCGGTTCTGCGCGTACCAGTCCAGCAGCAGCGGCGCAAGTGTTTTCGGCAGCGTCTGCATCCAAATTCCTCCCTCGGGTGTCATGTTTTTGCGGCGCTATTGTACCGCATTTTCGGAGAGTTTGTCAAACCTGTGTCAAATACAGCAAAAAGCAGGTGCAAAATGTCAGACGCTGCGCTATAATAGCAGTATTCTAATTTGGAGGTCACATTGTGACGAAGCTTTCGGAAAAACGACTGTTCCTGCTGGACATGGACGGCACAATTTATCTGGACGAGACGCTTTTTGATGGCACAGCCGATTTCCTGCGCTATGTGCGCGAAAGCGGCGGGCGGTATGTCTTTTTGACGAACAACTCCTCGCGCGGCACAGACGCGTATGTACAGAAGCTGCACCGGCTGGGGCTCCCTGCCGCGCCGGAGGATTTTCTGACGTCGGCGGATGCGACGATTGCATATCTGAAAAAGACGTATGACAATGCGCTTTGCTATGTGTGCGGCACCGAATCGCTGAAAGGTCAGCTGCGCGCGGCGGGACTGCGCGTTTCGGATACGCTCTGCGATGAAATTAACATTCTGCTGCTGGGCTATGACACGGAGCTGACGTATCAGAAGCTGGAGGACTGCTGTATTCTGCTTGGGCGGGGTGTTGACTATATCGCAACGCATCCTGACTTTGTTTGCCCGACGTGGTATGGCTTTGCGCCCGACTGCGGAAGCGTCATTGAGATGCTTGACACCGCGTGTCATCGGCGGCCGAAGGTCATCGGCAAGCCGCAGCCCGAGATGGTGTGGCTGGCGCTGGAAAAGTTCGGATATGAGAAAAAGGACGCCTGCCTGATCGGCGACCGCGTGTATACCGACATTGCCTGCGGCGTAAATGCCGGGATTGATACGGTATTTGTTTTGTCGGGTGAGGGCGTGGAGCGTGATATTGAGAAATACCATGTGCAGCCAACATGGATTCTAAAAAACATCCGCGAGGTACTCAATACGATACAAGGAGAAAAAGACGCATGAAACTGAACAACAAACGCACCATTCTGGTTGGCCTTGCGTTCTTGTCCATCTGCGCGTTCTGGCAGATGTATGATAACGTTGTGCCGTTGATTCTGACCGAGACGTTCCATCTGAATGAAACCTATTCCGGTGCGATTATGGCGGCGGATAACGTGCTGGCGCTGTTTTTACTGCCGTTTTTCGGCTCGCTTTCCGACCGCACCAATACAAAAATCGGCAAGCGGATGCCCTTTATCCTGTTTGGCACTGGCTGCGCCATCATTCTAATGAACCTGCTGCCGCTGCTGGATAACGGCTACGCCGCAGAGCCGACTTCGTTCAAACTGGTGTCGTTTGTCGTGGTGCTGGGTCTTTTGCTTATCGCCATGGGTATCTACCGCAGCCCTGCCGTTGCGCTGATGCCGGATGTGACACCAAAGCCGCTGCGCTCGCGCGGAAACGCCATCATCAACCTGATGGGCGCGGTGGGCGGCCTGCTGTACCTTGGTGTGGCTGCTGTGCTGTATCCGGGCGCAAAAGTTTCCGGCGTGCACGTCAACTATCAGCCGTTGTTCTTTGTGGTCAGCGCAATTATGTTTGTTGCCGTGGGCGTGCTGTTCCTAACGGTAAAAGAGCCGAAACTGGCGGAGGAAAACCGTAAGCTTGAGGCGGAGCACCCTGAATGGAATCTTGCCACCGACGATGGAAGCGGCCACGAGGTACTGCCCAAAGCGGTCAAAAAGAGCCTTGGCTTCCTGCTTGCATCCATTGCACTGTGGTTTATCGGCTATAACGGCGTGACAACGTGGTTCACTACCTACATTGCCGAGGTCATGGGTCAGGGGCTTGGCGGTGCGTCCACCTGCCTTTTGATTGCTACGGCCGGCGCAATTGTTTCCTACATCCCCATCGGCGCAATCGCGGCCAAGATCGGCCGCCGCCGCACCATCCGCATGGGCGTATTGATGCTGAGTGCGTGCTTTGCGCTGGGCTATGTGCTCACCACCGTCTACAGCAGCATCAACGTCATCATGTATCTGGTGTTTGCGCTGGTCGGCTTTGCGTGGGCGGCCATCAACGTCAACTCTCTGCCGATGGTTGTTGAGATGTGCAAGGGCTCTGATATTGGCAAATTCACCGGTTATTACTACACCGCGTCCATGGCGGCGCAGGTGGTAACACCGATTTTGGCTGGCACGCTGATGCGCCAGATCAGCTATCAGATTCTGTTCCCGTATGCGGCGTTCTTTGTGCTTTTGTCGTTCGTTACGATGAGCTTTGTCCGTCACGGCGACATCAAGGCCGAGCGCAAGCGCGGACTGGAAGCATTTGAAGATATGGAAGATTGAGGCGATTGACAATGAAGAAAAAACATCATCTTTTGGGTCTTGCCGTGCTGCCGGCGCTGGGTGCGGCATATGTCGCGGGACTCCGCGGCCGGACAGACCATCCTGCGTGGCAGATTTTGCGCCAGTACCGCTATGCCCACCGCGGCTATCACGATAAGCCTGTGATTCCCGAGAACTCGCTGCCGGCGTTCCGCCGCGCGGTGGAGCGCGGATGGGGCGCGGAGCTGGATGTGCATCTGATGAAAGACGGCACGCTCGCTGTCATTCACGATTCTAGTCTCAAGCGCACGGCGGGCGCTGACGTGATGATTGAGGATCTGACGCGTGAGGAGCTGGAAAACTATCGTCTGGAGGGTACGGACGAGCGCATCCCACTGTTTGACGAGGTGCTTGAGATTTTTGAGGGCAAAACGCCGCTGATTATCGAGCTGAAAACGGCAAATGGCAACCATATGGCGCTGAGCGAGGCCGTTTGCAGGCGTCTTGACAGCTATCGCGGCTATTTCTGCATCGAGTCGTTTGACCCATTTGCCGTGGCGGATGTACGAAAGCTCCGCCCAGAGATCTGCCGCGGCCAACTGGCTGAGAACTTTCTCAAGGACAAGCACGCCGGTATCGGCGTGCCAAAGTCGATTCTGGCGACCGGACTGATCGGAAACGCTGCGGCCAAGCCAGACTTTATCGCGTTCAAGTTTGAGGATCGCAGCTGCGTGAGCAACGCCGCCTGCCTCAAGCTCTGGCACATTCAGGGCGTGACGTGGACGATCCGCAGCAAGGCAGATCTGCTTACAGCCGAGCGCGAGGGACTGATTCCGATTTTTGAAAAGTTTGACCCGGAGGCATAATAAAATGCCCTGCGCACATCGTGCGCAGGGCATTTTTATTGCTGCTTTGCTTTGCTGCCGGAACGGCGGCGGCGACGGCGGCGCGGCTTTTCGGCCTGCACCGCATAATTTTTTGCAGCCTCCGAATCGGGAGCGTAGACAAGGCGGTTGACGCGGAGCGTCTCATCCGGGTCATGCGCCAGCCGCACGCGCACCAGAAAGCTTCCGTGCTTGGGACAGGAAGTCATGGCCATATAGCGCTGACCGGGCTGGGAAATCCATTGGCTGCATGTCATCTGTGCGCCGCAGGTGGGACAGACGTTCTCACGCGCGCTCATTGCGCCCATGGCCTCGGTCTTGTCGTGATAGCCGTGATAGACCTGGCGCTTAACGCAGCCGTCCAGCTCTGCGCCGTGGAAGCCGTTTTCGTGGTTTTTGACGGCCTGCTCATACGACGCGATGCCCTCGGTCAGATTCAGCTTTGCGCATACCAGCGCCGTGTGATACGCGTCGCCAAGCGCGTCGTGCGCCGGACGGCTAGGCTCGATTTCCATCCGCTCCATCGCCGTTTTCAGCGCCTTTTGCGACGTAGAGCCGTCGGTCTGGGCGTTAAAAATCATCTGCGCGTTATACCAGCGCGAAACCCATCCGGTCTCGAGGCCATGGAGCGCCAGATTTTCCTTTAAGATGGTGATATCGTCAAAGCCCCATGTCAGGAAGATGCAGTCCTCGCCGCACCATGCACGAAATTGCTCGATGGCCTCGGGAAAGGGAAAACCGGCGTCTTTCAGCTGTGCGTCCTTGATGCCGGTCAGGCTGCTGACCTTGCGGTTGAGCTTTTTATAATATTTTGGCCGGATCAGGATCTGAAACTCGTCTGACACCGTCTGGTCGTCCAGCATCCGCACAGCGCCGATCTGAATGATCTCGCCGCGAATGGCTGTGGGCAGGCGCTTTTGCGCCGAATAAGAGCCCGGCCATGGCTGGTTCCACTCCATGTCCAGAATGATATACTGCATAGATGCTGCTCCTTTTGACTTCTGCATTCCGATTTATTCTACCATACGGCGGCTGCTGTGTAAATGCTTTTCGCTGTGTGCACAGATGGTGAATTTCTGCATAGAATGGAAAAACGCGAAAGGCGGTATGCGTATGCCATTTTTGTTTCTCAGCCCGTCCACGCAGGAGTTTAACCCCTATGTCACAAGCGGCAATGAGGAGTATTGGATGAATCTGCTTGCGGATGCGATGGAGCCGTATCTGCACGCGTCTGGGATCAACGTTACGCGCAACGACCCGTCGGCCGGTGCGGCGGGGGCAATCCGGCAGTCGAATGCGGGAAGCTATGATTTCCATCTGGCGCTGCATTCCAACGCCTCGCCCGCGTCGCTTGCGGGACAGCAGCGAGGAATTGATATCTATTACTATCCCACAAGCGAGGACGGACTGCGGATGGCGAACATTCTTGTTGACAGTCTGAGACCGGTCTATCCGCTGCCGGAAAAGGTTCGCGCGCTTTCCAGCACGATCATCGGCGAGGTGCGGCGGACAAAAGCACCGTCGGTGCTGACAGAGCTTGGCTATCACGACAACGCGGAGGATGCGAACTGGCTGACCGGAAATCTGGAATCGGTTGCTGCGGCGATTTCCGAGGGCGTGACGGCGTATTTTGGCCTGCCGTTTTTGCAGCCGCGTGCGGCCACACAGGGGGTGGTGACGCTGACGTCTGGAAGCCTGAATCTGCGCGGCGCGCCGCTGATGGACGCACCGGTGCTGGCGCAGATGCCAAACGGCGCGGCTGTGACGGTGCTGGGGGAGTTTGACGACTGGTATACGGTGGAGTTTGACGGACTGTACGGCTATGCCGCGGCGCGGTATATTACGCTGGGCTGATGGGGCGGATGACCACATCTGTCCAGCAGGACAATTCATTTTTAAGGAAATTGAGCGCAAGTTTGTAGAAGTGGGGCAATGTGGGTATTGCCCCTGCAAGTGTCCCGCGTGAATGGGGCGGACGGCGTCGTCCGCCCCTACAAGGTGCGCGCCCGCAAAATGCGCGCACTCGACAAAATCTTGCGCTTTCACGCGGCATGTGTTACAATTTTTATGCAATATACCCAATCAGGAGGCAGCTATGGATTCCTATCGCGTGATCGAAGTCAAACAGAGCGTCTTTGCCGAAAACGATGCCGAGGCCGCACAGCTGCGCGCGTCGCTGTGTGCACAGGGAACATTCCTCATCAACCTCATGTCCTCGCCGGGCTCGGGCAAGACGACGACGCTTATGAAGCTGATTCCGCTTTTGCAGCAGAAGCTGCGCGTCGGCGTGATGGAGGCGGATATCGACTCGGATGTGGACGCGGCCACCATCAGCAGCTCTGGCGCAAAGGTTATCCAGCTGCATACCGGGGGAATGTGCCATCTGGATGCGTCCATGACGCGGCAGGGGCTACAAGAGCTTGGAACGGAGAACCTTGACCTTGTCATTCTGGAAAACGTGGGAAATCTTGTCTGCCCGGCGGAATTTGACACGGGCGCACATTTGAATATGATGATCCTGTCCGTCCCGGAGGGACACGACAAGCCGCTGAAATACCCGCTGATTTTTGAAACGTGCGGCACGATGATCGTCAATAAGATTGACGTGCTGCCGTATTTTGATTTTGACATGGACAAGGTGACAACGTTTGCCCGCCGCTGCAATCCGAATTTGCAGATTTTCCCCATCTCGGCCAAAACCGGGGAGGGCGTGCAGGCACTGGCCGACTGGCTCTGCGCGCAGATAGAAGCAGCAAAGCGGCAATAACAAAATGGGAAGCCGGATCGCGGCGCGTCTGTGCGTGACCGGTCAAAAAATAAATGGGATTACAAAAGGGAAAAGAAGAGGAGCCAAAACATGATTGATCAGGAACTGAGGGAGCGCGCGCTGAATGCGCCCGCAAAAGGCGACAAAGCCCCGCACGAGAAAATCTTGAAGCTGGGCAAGAAAATCACCGATGTGATCGACCACAAGCTTGGGAAAATTACGTCTGACGACCCGGAGTATTGGGGACTTGCGGGCGTCGTGACCGACGAGATGGCGGATGTTGCGCTTTCCATGAAGCTGCGCACGCCGTATACCATCTCAGAGCTGTGGCAGATGAACAAGGTCACCGAGGAGCAGAAGCCGCATTTCCAGGAGCTGCTGGACAAGATGAGCTACATCGGCCTGCTGGAATACGACTATGGCTATCACTATGACCACAACGGCCGTACTGCCCCTCCGTCTGAGCGGCGCTATATCCTGCCGATGTTTGTGCCCGGCAGCGCGGAGCTTTTCAACATGGAGGAGGACGCGGAACTCTCCGGCAGAAATCCCCGGCTGGAGGGGCATCCCGAACTTGCCAAGTTCTTTGAGCGCATGACGTATGTTCCGCTGGCGGGCAAGACGCATCTGCTGCCGCCGGGCGGCGGCGGCGTCGGTATGCACGTTATTCCGGTGGAAAAGGCTATCTCGATGGAAAACCAGACGCTTGATATTGAGCATCTGTCCTACTGGCTGAAAAAATATGAGGGACACATTGGCGTTGGCCAGTGCTCATGCCGGACAAGCCGTGCCGTAATGGGCGAGGGCTGCGCGGACGACAATATGTGCTGGTGCATCGGCGTGGGCGATTTTGCCGACTATTGCCGCGAGACTGGCAAGGGTCACGACATCACCTATGAAGAAGCAATGCACATTCTGCAGGCCGCAGAGGATAACGGCTTTGTACACCAGATTACGAACATCGACGGTGAAAATAAAATTTTCGGCATCTGCAACTGCAACGTCAACATCTGCAATGCGCTGCGCACCTCGCAGCTGTTCAACACGCCGAACCTCTCCAGAAGCGCCTATACCGCCGAGGTTGACCGGGCAAAGTGTGTTGCGTGCGGCAAGTGCGTGGAGTATTGCCCCGCGGGCGCAGTGCGCCTTGGGCAGAAGCTGTGCGACAAGCATGGCAATGCAATTGCGTATCCAAAGCATGAGCTGCCGCACGGCATGAAGTGGGGCGAGGAGCACTGGGATCCCGATTACCGCGACAACAACCGCAAAAACTGCTATGACAAGGGTACTGCACCGTGTAAAACAGCCTGCCCGGCGCATGTTGCCGTACAGGGCTATCTGAAGCTTGCCGCACAGGGCAAGTATCAGGAGGCGCTGGCGCTTATCAAGAAAGACAATCCGTTCCCCGCTGTCTGCGGACGCGTTTGCAATAAGCGCTGCGAGGAGGCGTGCACGCGCGGCACGATTGATCAGGCCGTCGCCATCGACGCGGTTAAGAAGTTCCTTGCCGAGCAGGATCTGAACGCCGAAACGCGCTATATCCCACCGGTTGTCGTGGCATCCAGCCGCCTGTCCGGCTGGGAGCAGAAGATTGCCATCATCGGCGCAGGCCCTGCCGGTCTGTCTGCCGCCTATTATCTGGCTACCCGCGGCTATAAGCCCACAGTATTTGAAAAGTCGGCGCGCTCCGGCGGCATGATGACATATGGCATTCCGTCGTTCAAGCTGGAAAAGAATATCATTGACGCGGAAATTCAGGTTCTGCGTGAGCTCGGCGTGGAGATTCGCTGCGGCGTGGAGGTCGGTAAGGACGTCACCATTCAGCAGCTGCGCGAGCAGGGCTATCTTGCGTTCTATGTGGCCATCGGCTGCCAGGGCGGACGGCTGCCCGGTGTTGCGGGCGAGGACGCGGAGGGCACGGATATTGCCGTTCACTTCCTGCATGAAGCGCTGGCCGATGAGACGCAGCGCATGGAGGGAAGCGTCGTCGTGGTTGGCGGCGGCAACGTGGCTGTAGATTGCGCACGTACCGCGGTGCGCTTCGGCGCGGCCAAGGTGTCGATGGTCTGCCTGGAGTCGCGCGAGACCATGCCGGCGTCTGATGGTGAAATTTACGAGGCCGAGGAAGAACACATTGCGATCTGCGCCGGGTGGGGTCCAAAGGAAGTGCTGAAGGACGAAAACGGCCATGTGACCGCCATTGTGTTTAAGAAGTGCATGCGCACAATTGACCCGGAGACGAAGCGCTTTGCACCGGTCTATGACGAGGACGAGACGATGACCATTGCGGCTGACCATGTGGTGTTCGCCATCGGTCAGGCAATTGAATGGGGCGGCCTGCTTGCGGGCACAAAGGTGGAGTTCCACCGCGGCAATTACCCGGTTGCCGATCCGCTGACATATCAAACGGCGGAGGAGGATATCTTTGTCGGCGGCGACGTGTACCACGGCCCGAAGTTTGTCATTGACGCCATCGAAGAGGGCAAGTGTGCTGCTGAGTCGCTGCACCGCTATGTGCACAAGGGTGCAGATCTGAAAATTGGACGCAACCGCCGCGACTTTATCATGCTGGACAAAGAGAACTTCTCAGTCAACTGCTATGATCATGCGGTGCGGCAGGAGGCCGGCATGGACGCGCAGATCGACCCGCATTCGTTCCGCGACGCACACAAGACACTCACTGCCGAGCAGGTACAGACCGAGACGGCACGCTGCCTTGGCTGCGGCGCAAGCTGGGTTGACCCCAACAAGTGCATTGGCTGCGGCGTGTGCACGACAAAGTGCGTGTTCGACGCAATTCATCTTAAGCGCGACCATCCCGAGTGCTCCACGATGATGAAAGCCGAGGATAAGCTCAAGGGCATTGCGTCCATGGCCGCAAAGCGCATGGGCGAGAGTTTGCGCGGCAGAAAGGGCTGAGTCATGCACGAGCTTGGCGTTGTGTTCCACATTGCAGATTCTCTGGCTAAAATCGCGGAGGAGAACCACGTGGCGAAAATTTCCCGCGTGACGCTGGAAATCGGCGAGGTCTCTACGGTTGTGCCGGCGTATCTGACGGATGTGTGGAACTGGAACTGTAAGCGCACGCCGCTTTTGCAGGGGTGCGAGCTGACGATTGAGCGGCTGCCTGCCGTGACGCACTGCGATGCGTGCGGAAAAGACTATCCGACCGTTCCGCAGGGGAAAATCTGTCCAAACTGCGGCAGCAACCGGACGTGGCTGCTCACCGGCAATGAGTTTAATATCAAGGAGATTGCAGTTCCGGATGAATAAAAAGCAAGGGCTTCCCCGTTGGGGAAGCCCTTGACGATTTTTTTGGGGGCAAATTTCTATCCGGCAGGCAATTCGCCTGTGTCGTTCCGTGGCAGATGGAGCTTGCGGGGATGAGGCGCAGCAGAAAAAGCAGGCCGCCGGAGGCAATTCCGCGTCGTAAAGTTAAATAGAATAAATATTATTGCAGATTGCGGTGCTTGCGCAGCATATACCACGTCAGCACATACATTACCGTGCCGGTGAAGAGCATTGCGCCGATGCTGATGAGCATACTGTTGTGCGCCAGAGCCATGGTGGCGGCAATGCTGTTGGAGTTTGGTATGGTGGGGCTGGTGTTGAACGAGTACAGCACGCAGAAACCGATTGTGGTGTAAAACACCCGCCAGAAGATCGACAGTGCAAAGTAGAACACAACGGACAGCAGTATTTTATGATTTGCAAAACTGTTGCCGATGGCAATCGGCGCATAGAAATTGAGACATGAAACAAGCAGGCTTAAAAGCACCAGCACCAGAAGCTCCAGTGCGAACGCCGCACCGTTGAGCGCATAATAGGTGTCAATTTCGGCAAAGAACTGCGCGGCAATGTCCAGTAGGTCTCGCAGCATTCCGCCCTCATACGCGACAATCATCACCGCAAGCGCGTCCACAAGAAACGTGGCAATGAACCATACGGCGGCGACAATCAGCTTGCTCCAGAGAATCTGGTGGATGCTGACGGGGAGCGTGAACATGAGGTAACCCTCGTCGGTCATCAGGTTTTTATAAAACCGGCTGACCATCAGTACAACGGAAAAGACGGCTACGACAATCAGTGCAATGACAAAGGCAGCGGTGATCAGTGCGGCAATTGTTTGAAGCGGCATTTCGGCGTTTGTCAGCGAATAGGCGCTGATGCGCGTGAACAGACCGAGCAGCAGCACAACGCCGAACAGCGGCAGCATCAGCCGGGCGGTTGCCCGGAATTCGTGTTTCATCAGTTTTCCCAGCATTTGAATACCTCCCGGAAATAGGCGTCCACCGACATCCCGCGTTCTTCGCGGATGGAGTCAACGGTGGAGTGGAGCGCAATCTTGCCGCTGTTGACAAAGACGACCTCGTCGAGAATATTCTCCACGTCGGAAATCAGGTGCGTGCTGACAATAACGGCGGCCTCGGGGTTATAGTTTGCAATGATCGTGTGCAGAATGTAGTCGCGCGTGGCCGGGTCAACGCCGCCAATCGGCTCATCGAGCAGATAGAGCTTTGCCTTGCGGCTCATGGCGAGAATCAGCTGTACCTTTTCTTTCATACCCTTTGACATCTGCTTGACGCGCAGCGAGGGTGACAGATTCAGATGTGCCAGCATCTGCTCGGCAGCGTCGCGCGAAAAGTCGGCGTAAAAATCCGCGTAAAAATCCATCAGCTGACGCACGTTTGCCCATTCGATGAGCGACACACGGTCGGGAAGATATGAGACGATGGCGTTTGTTGTGGGCGACGGCGCTTTGCCGTCAATCAAGATGCTGCCCTCGCTGGGGGCGAGCAGGCCGGTGGCAAGCTTAATGAGCGTGGTCTTGCCGCTGCCGTTCGGGCCGAGCAGACCGACAATGCGGCCCGGCTCAACGGCCAGATCGACGTGGTCAAGCGCGCAGACACTGCCATAATTTTTGCACAGCCCCTGACACTGTAAAATTGGCATACTAGGTTTCCTCCTGTTTTTCTTCTTTCATTTCTGCGGCAAGTGCTGCCGCCTCCTGCTGCGTAAAGCCAAGCGCGCGCATGGCGGACAAAAACTGGTGTACCTGCCCGGCGGCAAGCGTTTTGCGCGCCGATTCCACAGCGGCCGGGTCGTCGGTGACGAAACGGCCGGATGTGCGCTGGGAGTAGATGAGTCCCTCGCGCTCCAGCTCCAGCAGCGCACGCTGGACGGTGTTTGGATTGATGCCCGCCTCGGCCGCAAGCTCACGGACGGTGGGCAGACGGCTTCCGGGCGGATACTCACCCGCGGCTACGGCGCGGCGCAGCCGATCAATCAGCTGGGTATAGATTGGCTGATTTGGTTCAAAGCTCCAAGGCATTGCAGTACCTCCTTGCTTACTGTATCAAGACAATAATACAATAGTACAATGACACAAAAATGTCAAGCACTTTTTTCTTCCTGCCACAGTTTTTTTACGGCAGTAGATTTTTTGCGGCGGGTTATGTATAATAATAATGAAATCTGTCTGCCTGGGCAGACGAAAACGCAGAGGGCAGAAAGGAGCGGGAGAAATGTACCAGAGGAAACAGCCAAAAAGCGACACCGAACGATTTCTCGACGCTTTTAAAAAGAAAGTAGGCGCAAGCCCCGAGAACTATCTGCGGCGCAAGCTTGCCGCGGGCACGGACGAGGAGGAACTGCGGCGGCTTTATGATATGCTGGCCGTTGAGATTGCGCGGCGCGCGCACTGCACGGCGCTGAAATATGACAGCTTTGGCCTGAAAAAACCGCAGGCGGCGCAGCGCCACCGGGAAAGGGCTGCACGTGAGACCGTGCCGGTCTGCGCGCGCTGTGGCGGGCGCATGGTGCTGCATACGGCGCAAAAGGGCGCGCGTAAGGGGCAGCGCTTTTGGGGCTGCGCCAACTATCCGGCCTGCCGGTATACCATTGCGTATGAGGAACATACGGAGAGATGACAAAGAATTATAAGCTGACGCTCAGCTATGACGGCACGCGCTACTATGGCTGGGAGCGCCAGCCCGACCACGATACGATTCAGGGAAAGCTTGAGGCGGTGCTTTCGCGGATGTGTGACGCACCGGTGGAGGTATTCGGCGCGGGACGTACCGACGCGGGCGTTCATGCGCGCGCCATGGTGGCAAGCACGATGCTGGACACCGATAAGACACCGGAGGAAATCCGCGACTATATGAACCGCTATCTGCCGGACGATATCTGCATCGCCGAGGTGCGCGAGGCGGCCGAGCGCTTCCACGCGCGCTACCGCGCCGTGGGCAAGACCTACCGCTACACGTGCTATGTAGGCGATACAAAGCCGGTTTTTGATCGCAAATACGTCTGGACGCTGGACTTTGTGCCGGATGTTGCGGCCATACAGGCCGCGGCGCAGGTGTTGCAGGGGACGCACGACTATAAAAGCTTTTGCAGCAATCCGCGCATGAAAAAATCCACGGTTCGCACCGTGGATTCCATTGAGATTGTCCGCAAGCGGGACTATTTGTATTTTACGTTCCACGGCAACGGATTTTTGCAGAACATGGTTCGCATCCTTGTGGGAACACTTTTGGAGGCGGGCAAGGGAAGTCTGACCCCGGCGGAGATCGCGCAGATCATGCACGCGGGCGATCGCAGGCTGGCAGGACCGACTGCGCCGCCGCAGGGGCTGTGTCTGATTAAGGTAGATTACTGAGCCGTACTGTCGGCTGTGTCCAGCATCACGATTTCCACCACCGTGAGCGTATTGCCGTCAATGGTAAAGCGTACATCGCGGCCGGAGAAGTTAAAGCCGTAGCGGCGTGTGGGGTCGTGCTGATAGCCCGGGATCGGGCCGCAGGCGAGCGCCTGACGGAGGCCGGCGCGCTTTTCCGCGGGAATTTGCATCTCCAGCTCCGGCGGAAAAACGATTTTGAGCGGCGCGGCGTTTCGCTTGCCGTCAAAGCCGTCCACAGCGTCGGGGTGGCAGTCGGCATAGGGCAGGTATGGCTTGATGTCAAAAATCGGCGTGCCGTCCACAAGATCCGCACCGGCAACGTGCAGAATCGGGCCATTTTTCGTCTGAAGCTCCACGCCGGTCAGCCGGACGCTGGAAAGCCCGATGGAATTTGGCCGGAATGGCGAGCGCGTGGCAAATACGCCCACGCGCGTTTTTCCGCCAAGCTTTGGCGGCAGAACTGTGGGTGACCAGCCGTCGCGCAGCGCGCGGTCAAATTGCCAGATGAGCCAGATGTGCGAAAATTCCTCAATGCCGCGCAGTGCATCGGGGTTGCGGAATTCCGGCTCAAAGACAATGGTCGATTCCAGCGCGTCGGCAAGGCCACTCTGGCGCGGAACGCCGAATTTGGTTGGAAAATCGGAATGAATGCGGGCAATGATCTGCATAATAAAACTCCTTTGCGCCGCGGCTTTTTTTTGCAGAGCGGCGCGTAAAAATGAAAAAGCAAACAGAAATGGGGCAGTGTCATGAATGATGAACTGACTGCGGTAGATATCAAAAAAATGCAGGAAGAGCTGGATTATCGCCGGATTCAGCTGCGGCCGCAGCTGATTGAGGACGTGAAAACGGCGCGGGAATTTGGCGATTTGAGCGAGAACTTTGAATATAAGTCGGCAAAGCGAGAAAAAGGACGCAATGAAAGCCGCATCCGTTATCTTGAGCGGATGATCAAAACGGCAAAGGTTATCGACATCAGCTCCGCGCCGGATGAGATTGGCCTGTTTGACAAGGTGACGATCTATATCGAAGAGGATGAGGAGGAGCAGCAGATTCAGCTGGTCACGACGCTCCGGCAGAATGCGCTTAAGGGACTCATCAGCAAGGAGTCGCCGGTTGGAAAGGCAGTGCTTGGCCACAAGGCAGGCGACCGTGTGCTGGTGGAGGTCAATCCGGATTACAGCTATTACATCCAGATTAAAGACGTGCAAAAGGGAACGGATGACGACTCGCTGCCCATCAGCTCCTACTGACGCGGGAGGATGATATGAACATCTTTCTGTATGTGCTGGAAATGATCGGTACAGTTGCGTTTGCCGTCAGCGGCGCGATGATCGCGATTCAAAAGCGGCTGGATATTGTGGGCGTGCTGTTTCTGGGCATCGTTACGGCGGTTGGCGGCGGCGCGCTGCGCGACCTGATGATCGGCGTAACGCCGCCCATGTGCTTTCAGAATCCGGTGTATCTGGTGACGGCGCTGGTTACGTCGCTGCTGTTTTTCCTGCCGTTTGTGCGGCGGCCGCTGGTGCGGCATCAGCAGCCGTTTGACCGGCTTCTGTTTGTGATGGATTCACTGGGACTGGCGGTGTTTACCGTGTCTGGCATCCAGTCGTGCGTGCATACGCATCCGGAGGCAAGCCCAATTCTGCTGGTGTTTGTCGGAATGCTGACGGCGACGGGCGGCGGAATGCTGCGAGACGTGCTGGCGGGCGATACGCCGATGATTTTTGTCAAGCACGTCTATGCCACAGCCTCGCTTGCGGGCGCAGTACTGTTCGTTGTGTTGGCGGCGGCAGGGCTTGATGTGCGCATTGCGGGTGCGGCGTCGGTTGTGGCGGTGTTTGCCATCCGGTGTCTGGCGGCGCACTTTCGGTGGAATATGCCGAGAGCAAAGGAATAAACGACTGAAATGGGAAGCGATGCGCTTCCCATTTTTGCATTTACAAAAGCTGATAGCGCCAGATCAGAAACAGATGCACGGCCAGAAAGAGCGGGCCGAGAATGACAAATTTTGCGTGGCGCGTTTTGTGGCGGAACAGCGCCATGCCAAGCAGCATTCCGGCACTTCCGCCGATGGCCGCGCAGCCGAGGAGCGTTGTTTCCGGGATGCGCCACATATGGCGGCGGGCAAAATTTTTATCAAGGCACATAAGCAGCAGCGCAAGCGCATTGATTAGTAGCAGATAGTAAATCATATCGGGATTCCTTTCGGAGGTGCTTCATGAGAAAACTTCTTGCGGCGGCGCTGTGCGCGGTGTTGGTTGCCTTGAGCGGGTGCGCGGCAGCGCCGGTTATGTGGGAGACGGTGGACGATGTGCTGCCGGTTTTGGCGGACGCATCATATGACAGTGCGTATACGATGGCGTTTGATGTTCCTGCCGACGCGGCGGCTGCATTTTCAGACGACAGCGCGCAGCGCGTATATATCCAGTCGGACGGTGAGTATGAGATCATGGCCGAGACGCTGGCGCTTTCCACAATCGACGCGGTGGCACGCCACGTGTCGGGTTTTGACGCCGGCCAGCTGCAAATGGTTAAGACGCGCCGGTTCGGGATGGAGGAGTACCAGTTTGCGTGGTATTCCGAGAGCGACGAGGGCGGGCGGCTCTATCGCGCGGACGTGCTGATGGATGGGGAATACAGCTATGCGCTGGTGTTCTCGGTCAAAGAGGGCGCAAGCGGCAGTTATGCGGATGTGGCCGAGCAGGTGTTCTCCAGCTTCAATCTGTTCTATGACGAGAAGATCTAACCCCATTCTATCATAATCACAGCACAAGGAAAAGAGCAAAAGAAAAAGCGAAGCCGTTTGGCTTCGCTTTTGGCACGCTATTTACAAAGATTATAAAATCAAAGATTATAAAATTTCGCCGCTGGGCGAGATGGTCACAACGCGCAGCGGGATATCCCTGCCGCAGGCGCTGATGGCCTGTCTGGCGGCAAACTCCAGTCCACCGCAGCACGGAACCTCCATACGCGTGAGCGTGACGCTCTTTACGTCGTTCTGCTCCAGAATGTCCGTCAGCTTTTCTGCATAGTCTACGCGGTCGAGCTTGGGGCAGCCGATCAGCGTGATGTGTCCGCGGATAAAATCATGGTGGAAGCTGCCGTAGGTATAGGCGGTGCAGTCGGCGGCAATCAGCAGGTCACAGCCGTTAAAATACGGTGCGTTCACCGGGACAAGCTGAATCTGCACCGGCCAGTTTTGCAGCTGACCGGGCACTGCCGGTGCGTCATTACAGGCGTTTTCTGTGTGCGTAACGGTTTTTACGTTAGCGCCGGGGCAGCCGCAGGCAAGCTTCTGCGGCGCTGGTACGTCCGGATTTTTTACCTGCTGGACGTTTTTGATGGCCTCGGCCGTCAGGCGGTCGAGCCTTGCTTTTTTCACAGCGTCCTCGTCATAGGCCGCCGCCTCGCGCTCAATAAAGTGAATTGCGTCCACCGGACAGACGGGCAGACAGTTGCCAAGCCCATCGCAATAGTCGTCACGCAGAAGCTTTGCCTTGCCATCTATGATGGCGATTGCGCCCTCGTGGCACGCATCGGCGCACAGACCGCAGCCGGTGCAGGCGGCCTCATCAATTTCAATAATCGTCCGTTTCATGCTTGTTCCTCCTGTGCGCGAAGCTTGGCCTCGCGTTTTGCTTTGCGCTCAGCGTCGATTTTTGCCTGATTGCGCCGCGCAATTTCCATCAGACTGTTGTACGTTTCCTCGCCAACGCACTGCTTGGCGTATTTGCACCACTGTACACAGCTGAGCTTGTCGTTATAAATGATAAAGCCGCATTTGTCGCAGGCAATTTCCGTATCGGTGGAAAAAATCTCGACGGGATTGCCGCAATTCGGACAGATTTTGTCCTCAATCGTCGGGGTGCGGGGCTTTCCCTGACAGCCGTCCATAATCATTTGCGTCGCCTCCTCTTGACTTTCTGGGTACAGTATAGGATACTGAAAGAAAAATGTATGTTGTTTTTCCAACAAGGAGGCGAAAAAATATGGAAATTACGCAGACAATTGCCAACTGCGCACTGTTTCGGGGACTACAGCCCGAGGAAATTGCGGCGGTGCTGCCGTGCCTGTCCGCGCGGCAGGCCACGTTTCGCAAGGGTCAGTTTCTGCTTCGCGAGGGCGATGAGGTGCACGCGCCGGGCGTTTTGCTTACAGGCGAGGCGGAAATTTTGCAGGAGGATTTCTGGGGCAACCGAAATCTTCTGGCGGCGCTTGCACCCGGTGAAATTTTCGGCGAGGTGTTCGCGTGCGCGGGCGCGTCGTCGCCGGTCAGCGCCGTGTGCCGGACGGATGGGAGCGTGCTGTATCTGAATGTTGCGGCGCTGCTTTCGCCGTGTGAAAAGGGTTGCGCGCAGCATAAGCGCATCACGCAGAATCTGATTCGCGTGCTGGCGCAGAAGAACCTGATGCTGAACGAAAAAACGTGGTTTCTCTCGCAGCGCACCACGCGCGAAAAGCTGCTGTGCTATCTTTCGGCGCAGGCGCGAAAGGCCGGAAGCGCCAGCTTCCGCATTCCTTTTGACCGCCAGCAGCTGGCGGATTTTCTGTCGGTCAACCGCAGCGCCATGACTGTTGAGCTTGGAAAAATGCAGCAGGAGGGGCTGCTGCGCACCGAGCGCGGTGCGTTTACGCTGTATCAGCAGGCATAAAAATATCCCGGCGGCGCATTTTGGCTCCGCCGGGATTTGCGGTATTCAGCCAACCTCGCCCTGCATGGGCGTAAAGAGCCGATTTGCCATGTCGGAGAGTATCTGCTCGTTTGCACCACGGTCAACCGTCAGACTGTAGGCAAGCCCCGGTGCAACATCCAGCCACAGAATCTTGCCCGCGCCGCTCTCGTCATACGAAAGCTCGGCGGTGCAATAGGAGACCTGTGTCTCAGCGTGATCGGCAAATTCCTGTTCCATGCCGGAAATGTCGATAATGGAGACTTCGCCGGTGGCGGCGGTGCGATAGACCCACTGTGCGCCGTCCAGGGTAAAGGCGGTTTCGGCAATGGTCATGCCGTTGTACGAGAATGCGTTGAGCATCACATCCTGTGCGCCTGCCGGTGCGTCTGCGATGCTGTGGCCGAGGTCAAGCGCGATCTTCTGCACCTGCGCCAGCAGCATCTGCGGATCGGTCTCACTGCTGAGAGAATACTGCGTGTCATCCTCCGGCACATACCACGACGCGGCGGCATAGTCTCCGTCGGTGCGCAGCGTCAGATCAAGACCGTTGGCGTTCCACGACAAATCCTCTGTCCAGTCAAGATACAGCCCGGAGAGATTCTCATCCTGCACGTCTTTTTGCGCACGAAGCGTATAAGCGAGCCCACCTATGGTATAATCGGCCTGCGCGATTGGCGCGGGCTCGTCTGCCTCGCTGCCATTTGAAATGGAAATGCTGCTATAGACGACGTCCTGTGCTTCTGCCGGAACGGGAAGCGTATAGCCAATTGCCTTGAGCGATTCGGCAGTCTCCTCGTGGACGGGGTTTGCAAGCTGCGCGACGGACGCAGACGGCTCACTGCTTGACGGCTGCTTCGTCAGCGATTCCCACGGTCGCAGGATGACAGCCGAGGCGGCAACCGCAAGGCATACGCACGCGGCCAGCGCCAGCGGCGCGTGGCTGGGCTTACGCTTGCGCGCGGCCGGCATCTGCGCCTGCTCCAAAAGCGCGTCGTCTGCGGCGTGCTGGAATTTTTCAAAACGACTGTTTGTCATAATGTAACTCCCTCTTTCTGCATTTTTGCGCGAAGATGATTGCGGGTGCGAAACAGCGACGAGCGGATTTTTTCCTCGCTTGCGCCAAGACTCTGCGCAATCTCGCGCGTGCTCTCGCCATACCAGTAGCGGCGGACAAAAATCGTGCGGTTTTCTTCGCGCTGTTCCAGCAGAAACGTTTTTAAGAACACGCGCAGCTCGTCCTGTTCCAGTACGCGCTGTATTTCATCGCCGCCGGCGCAGAGACTTGGCTCAAGCTCCTCAAACGATTCCTCCAGCGCGGTTTTGCGCTTGTCCGCGCCATTGTAAACGGCCTTATCCAGTGCGAGATTCCGCATCACGCGCGCCAGATATGCGCGCAGCGAACCAGGGCGCTCAGGCGGGATGGCGTTCCAAATGCGAATCCAGAGGTCGCTCAGACATTCTTCCACGTCGCGCAGATCGGGCAGAATGCGCCGCGCCACGCTGCGGCACAGGCCGCCGTATTTCTGCTCAGAGGCGGCGATGGCGCTTTCCTTGCGGTCAAAATAAAGCTGAATAATTTCTTCATCATTCATGGTATGTACTCCTGCGGTGCAGCGGCGCAGCATCCGGAACTGCTGCCGCCACATTTATGTGATGCAGTGATCTCTGCCTCTGCCTATTATGACGGAATGCGCGTGGAAAACGTTGCACCGCGGCGCGGAAAAATTTCTGCCGTGGTCAAGCGCCGCTTCGTATGCTATAATAGCAGCATAGCGTCAGAAATTGTCGAATGCTGTAAAGCGTCAGCTGACGCAAATTTCCCAGAAAAAGAAAGGAGCAGACAATGTTCCGTGTTTTGATTGCAGAGGACGACCGTGAGCTCAACCAGCTGTTTCAGCGGGTGCTCAGCAAAAACGGCTATACCGCCGTGGGCGTGGCCAATGGGCAAGAGGCACTTTCGGCGCTGGAAGACGGATATTTTGATCTGATTATCTCCGATATCATGATGCCGGAGGTGGACGGCTATGAGCTGGTGCGCACGCTGCGCGAAAACGGCACGGCCATCCCGGTAATGATGATCACGGCCAAGGATGCGTTTGATGATATGCGGCAGGGCTTTTTGTCCGGGACGGACGACTATATGGTGAAGCCCGTCAACGTCAATGAGATGGTGCTGCGAGTGGGCGCGCTTTTGCGCCGGGCGCAGATGGCAAGCGAGCGCCGTCAGGTGATCGGCGGGACGGTGCTGGAGTGCGATCTGTTTACCGTGACGTGCGGCGGCGAGAGCGTGGTGCTGCCGCAGAAAGAGTTTATGCTGCTGTATAAGCTGGTCTGCTTCCCAGGGCGGATTTTTACGCGCCAGCAGCTGATGGATGAGATCTGGGGCTATGACTCCGAGACCAGCAGCCACACGGTGGATGTGCACATCGGACGCCTGCGCGAGCGTTTCCGCGACAACCCCGATTTTAAAATCGTAACGATGCGTGGCGTCGGATATAAGGTGGTGCGGACGTGAAAAAGCTTCAGAAAAAGATGAGCCTGCAAATCCGCTTCTTTTTGCTTTGTATGCTGGAATTTATCGCGGTGGCGGTTTTGGCCGATGTGGCGGGATGGCTGCTCAAGCGCTGGCTTGGAATAACGCCGGAGATGCCAATCTTTTTGTGGGCGGTGCTGTTCAGCATTGTCTTTGGCGGTGCAATTACAAAATATGTGACTGCGACGTTTTTTGACCCGATTACAAAGCTCGGAAAGGCAATGGAGGCGGTCTCAGCTGGCGATTTCAGGGTTTCGGTGGAGACAAACAGCAAAATCTCCGAGATTCAGGCGCTCTATGACAACTTTAACCGCATGGTGCGCGAGCTTGGCTCTACGGAGATGCTGCAAACCGATTTTATCTCAAACGTCTCACATGAGTTTAAAACACCGATCAATGCCATTGAGGGCTATGCGGCGCTGTTACAGGAACAGGACTTAACGCCCGAGGAGCAGCGGCAGTATCAGGAGAAAATCCTGTTCAATACGCGCAGACTTTCAACGCTGACCGGGAATATCCTGCTGCTCAGCAAGCTCAGCAACCAGTCCATCCGCCCAAAGAGCACGACGTATCGTCTGGACGAGCAGATTCGGCAGGCGGTTGTGGCATTGGAGCAAAAGTGGGAGGAAAAAGACATTGAGCTGGACATTGACCTGGAGCGGACGAGCTTTACCGGCTATGAAAGCCTGATGATGCACGTGTGGAGCAACCTCATTGACAACGCCGTAAAGTTTGACCCGCAGGGCGGGCTGGTGCGGATGCGGCTGCACAGCACGGGCAATGAGATTATATTCTGCATTGAGGACAGCGGAAGCGGCATCGTGCCGGGTGAGGAGGAGCGGATTTTTACAAAGTTCTATCAGTCCGACACCTCGCGCAAGTCGGAGGGCAACGGCCTTGGTCTGCCGCTTGTCAAAAAGATCACGGAGCTCAACGGCGGAACGGTTACGGCGGAAAATTTGCCGCAGGGCGGCTGCCGCTTTACGGTACGGCTGCCGGCGGCTGCACCGCAGCAGTGATAATCGCATAATCGAAGATTGGCGGCGCACCCGGATTCGGGTGCGCCGCGTTTTGTCGAGAATTGTCAACAACTGTTGAAACTGAATTGAAGCACAGTTGAAAATCAGCCGCTAGAATAAGATGCGAAAAATGTGAAACAGTAATCGTGGGCAGATATGCCCGCGTGTTGGAGAAGCGTATGGGATTTTTGAAATGCCTTGTTTATATCGCCGTGCTTGGTGTCTGCTCGTTTATTCTGGGGCGGCTTGTGCCGAAATCGTGGTTTCATCATGAGCGCTTTCCCTATCGCTGTGCGCCGTGGGAGCAGAAGCTGTTTAAGGCGCTGCGCGTAAAGCAGTGGCAGGCCAAAGTGCCGGACATGAGCAGGATTTTCCCCAAGCTCATGCCGCCAAAGAAGATGACGGCACAGACGGTGCAGGCGCTTCCGCGGATGCTGCAGGAGACGTGCGTGGCCGAGGCGACGCATATGCTGCTGTCCATTGCCGGACTGGCACTGTTTTGGATCTGGCCGGGCTGGGGCGGCGCGGCGGTAGCCATCGTCTATATCCTGCTTGGCAATCTCCCGTTTATTATCATTCAGCGCTATAACCGGCCAAGGCTGCAAAAGCTTTTGGCGCGCCAATCGGGGCGCACAGAGGAAAGGAGAGCACCAGAAACGTGAAAATTCTGATTCTGAGCTGCAACACCGGTGAGGGACACAATTCCTGCGCCAAGGCGATCAAGGAGCAGTTTGAAATGCACGGCGCAAGCTGTAAGATTGTGGACAGTCTGCTGTTTATCTCCAAACACGCGTCAGAGTTTATTTCCTCGTGGCATACAAGAATTTATTGCAAAATTCCAAAGCTGTTCCGCGTTGGCTATTCGGGCGCGGAGAAAAGGAACAGCCTGTTTGAAAAGGATACGGCGATCTACCGCTATCTGACCTCTGGTACGGAGAAACTGTATGCGTATCTGCAAAGCGGCGGCTATGACGCGGTGATCTGCACGCATATTTTCGCGGCGCTGGCCATGACGGCGGCGGTGGAAAAATTTCAGCTAAGGCTTCCAACGGCATTTGTGGCAACCGATTATACATGCAGCCCCGGCGTTGCCGACTCGTCTCTGGACTGGTATTTCATTCCCGACGCGTCACTGCGCGAGGAGTTTATCGAGTGCGGCATTCCGGCGGAAAAGCTGCTGGCAAGCGGTCTGCCTGTGCGTCCGGCGTTTTACAGCGCGCAGCCGCCGCGCGCCGAGGCAAAGCGCAGCTGCGGCGTGCGCAAGGACGGGCGGCACATTCTGATGATGTGCGGCAGCATCGGCTGTGGCCCGATCTGCGAGCTGGCGGCGCTGCTGGCCGAGACGATAGAGGAAAACGAAGAGGTGACCATTGTCTGCGGCCACAACGAAAAGCTGCTGGAAAAATTGCAGCAGCAAAAGCTCCCGCCGGAGCGGGTTCACGTGCTTGGCTTTGTATCCAATGTGCAGACGCTGATGCGCTCTGCCGATCTGTTTTTGACAAAGCCGGGCGGCCTGAGCACAAGCGAGGCCGCGGCGCTTGGGCTGCCGATGGTGCTGATTGATGCGGTGGCAGGCTGCGAGGAGCATAATCTGGACTTTTTTGTTTCGCGCGGCGCGGCCGTGACAGCGGACGGCGCGGAGGCGCTTTGTGTGCTGGCGCTGTCCATTCTGCGCGACGATGCGCGCCTTGGCGCGATGTCCGCGTCACTGCGCCGGGCGACGGAGATTACCCCGGCGGAGATGATTTATCAGACGATTTGCAAGGCGCTTGAAGAAACGAAGAATGCGCCGCAGGAGGATGAAAACATCTATGCCTGAGATTCAAAAGCGCCGCTTCCGGCTGTCGATGCTGCGAAAAAGTGAGTTTCGCTATGTGTGGATGCTGCTGTTTTGGCCGATTTTTGGAATGCTGTTCGGCTATTTGGAACGGGGATGTACAAATACTGGTTATTATCCTGTGCACTGTGCGCTGGACGATAAAATCCCGTTTTGTGAGTATTTTCTGATTCCGTATCTGTTCTGGTTTGTGTATCTGGGTGCGGCAATTATCGTGCCGCTGTTTGTAGATGTGCCAGTATTCAAAAAGACAATGCGGTTCATCATGCTTACCTATACGATTACCATCGTCATTTACATTCTGTTTCCAACGTGCCAGAATCTGCGCCCGGCGGAATTTGCGCGCGACAATGTATTGACGCGCTTTGTGGCGCGGTTTTACCAGTTTGACACCAACACAAATGTCTGCCCGTCGATTCACGTGATCGGCTCGGTGGCAGCCATGCTGTGCTTTGCCAGCATGAAGCCGCTGCAAAAGCCGGTGTGGCAGGTGCTGAACATCGTTTCCATGCTGCTGATCTGCATATCCACGGTGTTTTTAAAGCAGCATTCCGTAATCGACGTGCTGGCGGCAATCCCGGTTTGCGGAATCGGGTATCTGCTGGGCTTTCGTGTCAGAGAAAACAATCCGAATGGAGGAGCAACGAGATGAGTAAAACGTATCAGGTGCTGTATAACCCGCTGGCAGGCGGCGGAACGGGTGAACAGAGCTTGCAGCAGCTGCGCGAGGCCATGGACGGCTGCCAGCTGTGCTTTCACGATGTGACAAAACTGGAAAGCTACGTGGACTTTTTCTCGCGGCTCAGCGTGGAGGACAGCGTGATTCTGGCGGGTGGCGACGGTACGCTCAACCGCTTTATCAACGATACCGACGGCATGGACATCAAAAACGAGATTTTTTATTACGCTACCGGAAGCGGAAATGACTTTCTGCGCGACATTGAGCGCGACGGCGCAAGCAAGCAGTGCATCAACCGATATCTGAGTGATTTGCCCGTGGTTGAGGTAAATGAACGGGAGTATCGTTTTTTAAACGGCGTGGGCTACGGCATCGACGGCTATTGCTGCGCCGAGGGCGACGAGCTGCGCCGCAAAGCACCGGGCAAAAAAATCAACTATACGCGCATTGCAATTAAGGGATTGTTATTGGACTACCATCCGACAAATGCAACCGTAACGGTAGATGGAAAAGCGTATTCGTTCCAGCGCGTTTGGCTTGCACCGACGATGAACGGTCGCTATTACGGCGGCGGAATGCAGCCCGCGCCCGCGCAGCAGCGTCTTGGCCAGCCGCACGAGGTGTCGGTCATGGTGATGTATGGCGGCGGGAAGATCAAAACGCTTGCCGCATTCCAGTCGATTTTCTCCGGTGAGCTGGTGCAGCACAAGGATATGGTGTGCGTGATGACCGGCCGCGAGATCACGGTGGAGTTTGACCGCCCAACGCCGCTTCAGATTGATGGCGAGACGATTGAAAACGTGACAAGGTATACCGTACATACCGCGCCGAATGCACAGTGCGCGGCGCGCGGCGCATAAAAAACGCGAAAAAGGCGGTTGCCTGCCAGAGGGTGGGCGGCCGCCTTTCGCGTGCCCGGACGGTGCATTTGCATTGACTTTTTTCCGTGATTGGGTATAATAGTGGCAGAAAAAGTGCGCTTGCTGTCGGGGAAACGCACCTGATGGCCGCACAAAGTGAATACTGCACATCCGAGACGGAAAACGCACGCAAAACCGCTTTTTGCGCGCGGGCAAACGGGGCCAGACCCACTCGACCGGAGCTGTGCGCACAAGACCGTGCCGGGCAGCCGGAGGCTGTGTGGGGCAACCCGTCATTGCAGGAAATCCTGTGAGAAGGCAGGCGCGGGCGTGGATATCTGTCCGGAGTGCAAGCCAGAACAGCCGCCGCCGCGCCATGGGCGCAAGGGATGTGAATTGATCGGAACGAGCTCTGCCGGACAATTCAGAAATAAGCACCGGAAAGATGCAACTGCTTTCCGCACGCTGGTTATCTGTGCCGCCGTTTTGAAACGGCGGCTTTTTTGCGCGGCGGGCGCAGGAGGGACAGATGAAAAAGAAAATCAAACAGAGTTTTGCGCTGCTGCTGGCCATCGCGCTGCTGCTGGCGCTTTCAGCATGCGGTGCGGCGAAAAAAACGCTTGCAGACATGGTGCGGGAAAGCGCGGCGTACCTGACGAAAACCGTTCCAAATCCGCAGGTGGACGGCGTCGGCGGCGAGTGGGCGGTTCTGGGACTTGCGCGCGCGGACGCAGACGTGCCGGACGGCTATTTTGAGGGCTATTACCAGACGCTGGAGCAGACGCTGCGCGACTGCGGCGGCGAGCTGAGCGAGCGGAAATACAGCGAATACTCGCGTGTGATTCTGGCGCTGACGGCCATCGGCAAAGATCCGTCGGATGTGGCGGGCTATAATTTGCTGATGCGCCTTGGCGATTATGACAAGACGGTCTATCAGGGATTGAACGGCCCAATCTGGGCGCTGATTGCGCTGGACAGCGGCAATTATGAAATCCCGCAGAATCCGGACGCGTCCGCGCAGGCCACGCGTGAGCGCTATCTGCAAACGATATTGGATGCGCAGCTGCCGGACGGCGGCTGGGCGTTCAGCTCGGACACAGCCGAGCCGGATATGACGGCCATGGCCCTACAGGCGCTGCGCGCCTATCGCGGCCAGCCAGACGTGGATGCGGCAATCGAGCGCGGCGTTGCCTGTCTGTCCGCGCTTCAGGACAGCGAGGGCGGCTACAGCTCATGGGGCACGGCAAATTCCGAGAGTGCGGCGCAGGTGATTGTGGCGCTGACGTCGCTTGGCATTTCGCTTGACGACGAGCGGTTTGTAAAAAACGAAAAAACAGTTCTTGATGCGCTTTTATGCTATCGCGACAGCGACGGCAGCTTCCGCCACACCATGGATGGGAAGCCCGACGGTATGGCTACCGAGCAGGGCTTTTACGCAATGACGGCAGCGCTGCGCGCGCAGAACGGAAAAAGCAGTCTTTATGATATGATGGATGTGAGCCGATGAAAAAAGGAATTAGAACGTTATCACTTTTTCTGCTGGCGGCACTGCTGCTTTCGCTGTGTGCCTGCCAGAAGTTGCAGGAGACGCAAAACACCGTTTCCTGTACGATTTCCATCTCCTGCGCAACGATTCTGGACAATCGCGACAAGTGCAATCCCGAGAAGCTGGAGCTCGTGCCGGATGACGGATGGCTTTTAGCGCCGGTGACGGTGACGGCAGCGGAGGGTGCAAGCGTCTTTGACGTGCTCCAGCAGGTCTGCCGCGACAACAAGATCCATCTGGAATTTTCAAACTCGCCGGTGTATCAGTCGGCCTATATTGAGGGAATCGGCAACCTCTATGAGTTTGACTGCGGCGAGCTTTCGGGCTGGATGTACAGCGTCAACGGCTGGTTTCCAAACTACGGATGCAGCAGCTACGCGGTGCAGGACGGCGACGTGATCGAGTGGGCCTATACCTGCGACCTTGGAAGTGACGTTGGCGGCGGGCAGTCGGTGGACGGCCAATGAGAACGCGCGACACATTTTCGGGTTTCCACCCGGTTATTCTGTTTTTGTATTACGCGCTGGTGCTGCTGTTTTCCATGTGCCTGATGCATCCGGTGTATCTGGCGATCTCGCTGATCGGGGCGCTGGCATATGAGATTGATCTCAAGGGCCGAAAAGCGGTGCGCTTTGCCGTCATGGGACTTTTGCCCATGGCGGCACTTGCCGCGTTTGTAAACCCGGCCTTTAACCATGAGGGCGCAACGATTCTGACATATCTGCCCTCGGGAAACCCGCTGACGCTCGAATCCATGCTCTACGGCGTAGCCGCGGCTGTCATGCTGGCAAGCGTTGTGCTGTGGTTTTCCAGCTACAACGAGGTCATGACCTCGGACAAGTTTGTGTATCTCTTTGGGCGCGTCATTCCGGCGCTGTCGCTCGTCCTCTCGATGGCGCTACGCTTTATCCCGAAATTTAAGGCGCAGATGCAGACGGTCAGTGAAGCGCAGGCCTGTATTGGCAGAGATACAAAAAACGGCAGCGTGCTTCGCAGAGTTTCCAACGCAATCAAAATTTTTTCGATTATGGTTACATGGTCGCTTGAAAACGCAATTGAGACGGCAGACTCCATGCGCGCGCGCGGCTATGGTCTGCCGGGACGTACGGCGTTTTCCATCTACCGGTTTGACAGCCGTGACAAGTCGGCGCTTGCATGGCTTGTTTTCTGCGGCGTTTATCTGATTTGCGGCTGGATAGCGGGCGGAACGTATTTCCGCTACTATCCCACGGTAAAGGCCGCGCCGCTTTCGCCCATGACGGCGAGCTTTGCGCTGGCGTATCTTGGACTGGTGCTGACGCCGGTGGTGCTCAATTGGAGGGAGGAGAGAACGTGGAAGTCTTTACAATCAGAAATCTGACGTTTGCCTACCCGGAGCAGGAACACGCCGCAATTTCCGCGCTGTCTCTATCGGTTCAGCCGGGCGAGTTTCTGGTGCTGTGCGGTCCGTCGGGCTGCGGCAAATCGACGCTTCTGCGGCAGCTGAAAACGGCGCTTGCGCCGCATGGCGGACGTTCTGGCGAAATCCTCTTTGACGGTAGAAAGCTCGACGAGCTGTCCCAGCGCGAACAGGCGGAAAAAATCGGCTTTGTGCAGCAAAGCCCCGAAAATCAGATCGTTACGGATAAGGTCTGGCACGAGCTGGCGTTCGGCCTGGAATCTCTCGGCTACGATACGCCGACCATCCGCCGCCGTGTCGCAGAAATGGCGAGCTTCTTTGGTATTCAGACATGGTTTTATAAAAATGTGACAGAGCTGTCCGGCGGACAAAAGCAGCTGCTCAATCTGGCGGCGGTGATGGTGATGCAGCCAAAGGTGCTGATCCTGGACGAGCCGACGAGCCAGCTCGATCCGATTGCCGCGTCGGACTTTCTTGCCACGCTTGGCAAGATTAACCGGGAGCTTGGCACAACGATTATCCTGACTGAACACCGGCTGGAAGAGGCGTTCGGCTTTGCTTCGCGCGTGGCCGTGATGGACAAGGGGAAACTCCTTTGTACCGGAACGCCCGCTGAGGTTGGTGCGGAGCTGAAAGCCAGCGGCAGCGGAATGTTCCTTGCCATGCCGGCAGCCATGCGCATCTGGGCGGCAACGGACTCAGGGGCGGCCTGTCCAATCTCCGTCTGCGACGGACGGAACTGGCTACTGGATTACGCGAAAACGCATGAACTGCGATCCATTCCGGAAGAAAACGAAAATGCGCCAAATGGTGAAACCGTTGTATCGACGCATGAGCTCTGGTTTAAGTATGAAAAGGATCTGCCTGATGTGGTAAAAGGCCTGTCGCTGGAGCTTCATAAGGGCGAATTTCTTGCGCTGCTCGGCGGCAACGGCACGGGCAAGACCACCAGCATGAAGCTGCTGGCGGGGCTGAAAAAGCCGTACCGCGGGGAGCTGCATGTCAGCGGAAGCGTGGGTATGCTGCCGCAGAACCCGCAGACGCTGTTTGTAAAATCGACGGTACATGAGGATTTGCTTGAGGTTTTGCCAAAGGAGGCGCGCGCATCGGAGCGCCTTGCGCAGGTGAGTGCACTGTGTCAGCTGCATGAGCTGCTTGACCGTCACCCCTATGACCTGTCCGGCGGTGAACAGCAGCGCGTGGCGCTGGCAAAAATTCTGCTTCTGAATCCCAACATTTTGCTTCTTGACGAACCGACAAAGGGCTTGGATGCGGAGTTCAAGCAGACGTTCGGTCAGATTCTCCGGACGCTGCAGGCGTCCGGTGTGGCGATTTTGATGGTCAGCCACGATATTGATTTCTGTGCCCAGTATGCGGAACACTGCGCGCTGTTTTTTGACGGCAATATCGTCACGGAGGCCGCGCCACGCGCGTTCTTCTCGGGTAACAGCTTCTATACAACCGCCGCAAACCGTATCGCGCGCGATGTGCTGCCCGAGGCGGTTACGCCGCAGGACGTGATTGCCGCCTGCGGCGGCACAGTGGCGGCAGAAGAGCCGCTGAATGCTGCCGTGCAGGCGCTTCCGCAGCTGCAAAAAGCGGCGAGAAGTGAAAAGTTACCGCTGTGGCGAAAGCTTCTTGCGGGCGTTTCGGGCGCGGTGTCGCTTGTGCTGATGGTGCAGGCGGTGCGCATCACCGATCTCAGTGCGCTTGTCAGTGTGAACGGCCTTTCGTCTATGGCGGCAGAGCAGCTCCGGCTGTATGGCGTTTTGATGGCGGCACTTGTCGTGTTTGCGCTGGCAATCGGCCGCAGAAGCGAAGCGCCAGCGAGACTGGCCGCGCCGCACGGAAAGAAAAAGCTGCAAAAACGAACCATAGCGGCAACGGTTTTGATTTTACTGCTCATTCCACTGACACTGCTTGTGGGCGTTCGCTGCTTTGGCGGGCGGAAATATTATCTGACGTCGCTGCTGATTTTATTGGAGTGCATGCTGCCGTTTTTCCTGATCTTTGAGGGCAGAAAGCCGCAGGCGTGGGAGCTTGTCCTGATTGCGGTGCTTGTCGCGCTGAACGTGGCCGGGCGTGCGGCGTTTTTCATGCTGCCGGAATTTAAGCCGGTGGTTGCCATGACGATTCTGGCGGGTGTGGCCTTTGGCGGCGAGACGGGATTCCTGGTTGGTGCGATGACGATGCTGGTGTCCAATATACTCTTTTCGCAAGGACCGTGGACACCGTGGCAGATGTTCTCAATGGGGCTGATCGGTTGGCTGGCGGGCGTGCTCTACCGCAAGGGCGTTTTGCGCCGCGGGAGGCTGAGCCTTTGCATTTTCGGTGTGCTGGCCTCAACTGTGCTCTACGGTGGGATTATGAACCCGGCCTCCGCTATTATGTGGGCACAGGAAATTAACTGGAGTATTCTTTTAACCTATTACGTGACCGGTATCCCAGTTGATCTGGTGCGCGCGGTGGCCACGTTCTTCTTCCTGTGGCTGGGCGCAGAGCCGATGCTGGAAAAGCTGGATCGCATCAAGACAAAATACGGCCTTGCAGAGTGAGCGCGCAGCGCGGAGGACAATCATGGATTTTAAAAAGCTGAATGAACAGATTTTGCCGCTCGACGCGGCGGTGGGCGCGCACGCCAAGGCACACTGGGACGGCATTGCAAAGCCACTGGCGGGACTTGGCGTACTGGAGGAGCTGGTGATAAAAATCGCGGCGCTGACAGGTGATGAAAATGTGCAGATCGCGCCGCGCGCGGTGCTGGTCATGTGTGCCGATAACGGCGTGGTGGCTGAGGGCGTGACGCAGACCGACGCATCGGTTACGGCGCAGATGGCGGGACAGATTCTGCAAAAGCGCTCATCCGTGTGCCGGATGGCCGCGGCTGTGGGCGCGGACACTGAGCCGTATGACATGGGAATGCTGTGCCGTGTCGCCGGTGTGCATGGATGCCACATTGCGGATGGAACGAAAAATATGACACGGCAGCCTGCCATGACGCGCGAGGAAGCCGAAAAGGCCATCGAGGCCGGAATGGTGCTTGTGCGCGAGTACCGCGACAGGGGCTATCGTCTGCTTGCCACGGGCGAAATGGGCATCGGCAATACAACGACGTCAAGCGCCGTTGCGTCGGTGCTTCTGGATATGCCGGTTGAAGCGGTGACAGGGCGCGGCGCGGGATTGAGCGACGCGGGACTTGCGCGGAAGATTGACGCAATTCACCGTGCGATTGACTGCAATCAGCCCGATGCGGGCGACGCGCTGGACGTGCTGGCAAAGCTCGGCGGTTTTGACATCGCGGGGATGACCGGCATGTTTCTTGGCGGTGCGCTTTACCGCGTGCCGGTGCTGATTGACGGCTTTATCAGCTCGATTGCCGCGCTGATTGCCGCGCGGCTGTGCCCGAATGCCGTGTGCGCCATGCTGGCAAGCCACTGCTCGGCAGAGCCCGCCGCGCAAAAGGTATTGCAGAAGCTTGGCGTGCGCGCTGTCATTGACGCGGACTTGAAGCTTGGCGAGGGAACAGGCGCAGTGTGCATGATGCCGCTGCTGGACATGGCGCTTTCAGTCTATCACGGCTCGGCGGCGTTCAGTGAGACCGGCGTTGCGCAATACACCGTGCAAGAGGGCGACCGGCGATGATGATTCTGCTGACCGGCGGCTCTGGCTGCGGGAAAAGCAAGTTTGCAGAGTCGCTCTGCATGAAGCTGCCGCTGCCGCGCTATTATCTGGCAGCCATGCGTCCCTATGGACCGGGCGGGCAGGAAAAGGTGGCGCGCCACCGCGAAATGCGTGCCGGAAAGGGCTTTGAGACGATTGAGCGCTATACGTCGCTTGACACGCTGCGTCTTGAATCGCCGGACGGTACGGTACTTTTGGAGTGCATCTGCAACCTGACGGCAAACGAGATGTTTGACGAAACCGGAAATGAGTCCGACCCGGTTGCGCGCGTGCTGGATGGCGTAGAGGCAATGCAGAAGCAGTGCCGGACGCTGATTGTCATTACAAATGACGTGGGAAGCGACTGCGAGGACTATTCCGACTCTACGCAGCGCTATATCGCGGCGCTTGGCAAAATCAACGCCGCACTTGCCGCGCAGGCCGACACAGTGTGTGAGCTTGTGTGCGGAATTCCGATTGTACTGAAAGGAGCGCTGCCGGAATGAAAGACGTTCTTCGCTCGGCTGCAATGACGTTTACGATGTTCTCTGCGCTGCCCATGGTGCGCGTAGAGTGGAAGAAAGAAAATATGCGCTATATGCTGGCATGTCTGCCGCTGGTGGGGCTGGTGATTGCGCTGGCGCTTTGGGCGTGGCAGGCGCTTTGCGCTGCGCTGTCGTTCAGTACGCTTTTTTACGCGGCGGGACTGACGCTGCTGCCAGTGCTGCTTTCGGGCGGGATTCACATGGACGGCTTCTGCGATACGGTGGATGCGCTGTCAAGCCACGCTGAGCCCGCGCGCAAGCGTGAAATTCTGAAAGATTCGCACGCGGGCGCGTTTGCAATTATCTTCACGGTGGTCTACTTTGTGGCGCTGGTTGCGCTGTGCGCCGAGACAAACTGCACGCGCTCGGCGGTGTGGATGCTCGGATTACACCAGATGATGGCGCGCGCGGTTGGCGCGGCGGCTTCCGTCTGCTTCCCAGGCTCTACACAGACCGGTCTGCTTGCGTCATTCCGCGACGCGGCGGCGCGGCGGTCGGCCATTGTGCTGTTTGTATGGATGGCGGCCTGTGCAGCGGCAATGATCGCGCTTTCGCCGGTAGGCGGCTGTGCGGCGACGGCGGCAGCGGGGCTTGGTATGTGGTATGTTTACCGGATGTCGCGGCGTGAGTTTGGCGGGATGTCCGGCGATTTGGCGGGATTTTTGATCACAAGCGCCGGCGCGGCGATGCTGCTGGCGCAGGTGGCGGCAGAAAGGATGGCTGCGGTATGGTTCTGATTGTTGGCGGCGAGGGCTCGGGCAAGCGCACGTTTGCGCAGAGCCTTGGGTACGCGCCGGAGGAAATTGCCGACGGCGTGTTGGATGCGCGTCCGTGCGTGTGCCATGTGGAAAAGCTGGTGTTTGCCGACGCGGCGAACGCGCCGAAGCTGCTGCCTGAGCTTTTACAAAAGCAGGTGGTTATCTGCTGCGAGGTGGGCAGCGGCGTGATTCCGGCAAACTATGAGACGCGTCTTGCACGCGAGACGGTGGGACGGCTTTGCACGCGCCTTGCACAGCAGGCCGACTGTGTGGTGCGCATGGTGTGCGGCATCCCGACGGTTCTGAAAGGAGCGCTTCCATGCGGCTGCTGCTGATTCGTCATGCGCAGACGGCGGGCAATCTGGCACACCGCTATATCGGCGCGACGGATGAGCCGCTTTGCCCGCTTGGCGAGCAGACGGCGCGTGATGCTGCGCCCGTGCGGCCACCGGATACCGTGTATGTCACGATGATGCGCCGCACACAGCAGACAGCGAAAATTCTCTTTCCAACGGCGCGGCAGATTATCGTGCCGGGGCTGCGGGAGATGGATTTCGGTGCGTTTGAGGGAAAAAACTACGAAGAGATGGCGCATGACGCAGCTTATCGCGCATGGGTAGACGGCGGCTGCCTGGGCATGTGTCCCGGCGGCGAGAGCCGCGCAGCATTCTGCGCGCGCGTGTGCGAAGCGTTTACGGCGCTGATGCGGGAATGGCTGGCGGCAGGTACGGAAAGCGCCGTGCTGGTTGTGCACGGCGGGACGATTATGGCGCTGTTGTCCAGCCTTGCGCGGCCGGAGATCGACTATTACGCGGCGGGCGTTGGCAATTGCTGCGGCGTTTCGTGTACGCTTTTAGCGGATGCGGATGGAAAACCGGCGCTGCTTGATGTAAGAAAGCTGGATGCGCTTTCACAGTGGGAGGAGAAGGCTTGAAAGTTCAGTTTAACCTGACGACCAGCGAATGTGACCTGAACCGCTATCGCGACCGCGCGGATTTTGAAACGATGCTGCGCGGCTTTGACGGCGTAGAGCTGATGTGGATGGGCGACGATACACGCGGAATTGTTCCGCCAGAGCGCGTGGTGGGATTTCATATGCGCTGCGCGCAGTACTGGCTGGACTTTTGGGGCGGCGATCTGGATGCGTGCGTGAAAGAGCTTGGTTCGATGGAGAATGTGTGTGCGATGTATGGCGGCGATACGCGCGAGGCGCTGATTGCACACTATCGCGCGGAGCTTGCGCGCGCAAAGGCATATGGTGCGGAGTATGTGGTGTTCCACGTGTCAGATTCCGGTATTGCGGACACGCTGCGCGGCGTCTACCGTCATACGGACGAGGCGGTCATTGACGCGTCATGCGTACTTTTGAATGCGGTATTTGACGGCGAGACAGACGCACCCGCGCTGCTGCTGGAAAATCTGTGGGAACCGGGGCTGACGTTTACACGCCCGGAAATGACGGCGCGGCTGCTGGACGGTGTGGCGTATCCGAATAAGGGTCTGCTGCTGGATACCGGTCACCTGATGCACACAAACGCGTCGCTTCGCACGCAGGAGGAGGCAATCATCTATATCCGGCAGATGCTGGCGGCGCACGGCGCGCTTGCAAAGCAGATTCGCGGCGTGCATCTGCACCAGTCGCTGACCGGCGCGTATATGATGCGCGTGCGGAAAAATCCGCCGGTGCTTCCGGCGGACGCAATGGCGCGCTCGGCACTTTTGTTTGAATATGTGTTCCGTGTTGACCGCCATCTGCCGTTTACGTGTCCCGGTGTGCGCGAGCTTGTGGAGGAGATTGAGCCGGAATATGTGACGTTTGAGTTTATTTCATCCACGCGGCTTCAGCACCGGCGGATGCTGAACCGCCAGATGCGCGCGATGGGGATGCTGTAGGTTTTTCTTGCGAAAGCCCGGGGCGGATGGTATAATCCAGGCAGATACGCACAGATCGGAGGTACTGCATGGCGAACTTTACCAAGCAGGCGATTAAAACGTCATTTTTGAAGCTGCTGAATGAAAAGCCGCTCAACAAAATTACAGTGCGCGATATTGTGGAGGACTGCGGCATCAACCGCAACTCGTTCTACTATCACTTTCAGGATATCCCCGCGCTGCTGGGCGAGATCATCGCCGAGCAGACCGAGCAGATGATTCGCGAATATCCGACGGTGGAATCCATTGAGCAGTGCTTTGAGGCAGCGTTTCGGTTTGCACGGGAAAACCGCCGTGCAGTGATGCATATCTACGACTCGGTCAGCCGCAACGAATTTACGGCGGGGGCACTCAAGCTCTGCGGTCATGTGGTAAGACGCTATGTGTGCTCACTGGATATTGCAGCATTGCCGGAGTTTGACCGCGAAAGCCTGATTCGCGCCATCAAATGCCAGCTGTATGGCATGTTTGTGGACTGGATTACGTCCGGGATGGACGATATGGTTTATCACCAGCTTCAGCGCGGCATCATGATGTGGCAAGGTGTCCCCGAGCGGCTTGCGCGCAGCGAGATAGACAATTCGGACAAAAATGTCTGAATTTCAGCTAGATTTTACCGGCTGCCCAAGTTTTGGTCAGCCGGTTTTTTCTGCCCATTCTCATTTTTTCGCTGGGTGGGTATACTAGGGTGTATCTGAAAACTCCAAACGCACCCGGACAGCGGGCCTTTTTGCGGTGTGCCGCGCCATTTTTCCTTGAAATACGTCAGTATTCCTACGAAAAAATGTCT
>CAKTUT010000002.1 GCA_934621665.1 uncultured Oscillospiraceae bacterium
AACATCAAGGAAGGCATCATCGAGGAAGCACTTGTCGAGACCATCGGCTGCTCCGGCATGACCCACTCGGCTGCAATGGCTTCTGAAATTCTGATCGGCAAGACGCTGCTTGAGGCGCTTAACACCGACCTTGTCTGCGACGCCATCAACACCGCCATGCGTGAGCTGTTCCTCCAGATCGTCTACGGCCGCAGCCAGTCTGCGTTCTCCGAGGGCGGCCTGTCGGTTGGCGCTTCGCTGGAGGATCTGGGCAAGGGACTGAGAAGCCAGGTTGGCACGATGTTCGCTACCCGCGAAAAGGGCCCGCGCTATCTGGAAATGGCCGAGGGCTACTGCACGAAGATTGCCCTAAACAAGGACAACGAGATCATTGGCTATGAATTCATCAACTTTGGCAAGATGATGGACTTCATCAAAAAGGGCGACGAGCCCGCTGAGGCAATGAAGAAGGCCATGGGTCACTACGGCCAGTGGGATACGGCGGCCAAGTACGTCGATCCCCGCAAGGACTAACAAAAGGAGGATACGAAAATGGCTTTGTTTGAAAGTTACGAAAGAAGAATCGACAAGATCAATGGTGTCCTCGCACAGTACGGCATCGGCTCGGTGGAAGAGTGCCGTGAGCTCTGCCAGGCCAAGGGCTTTGACCCGTATGAAATTGTCAAGAGCATCCAGCCCATCTGCTTTGAGAATGCTTGCTGGGCATATACCGTCGGCGCTGCCATGGCGCTGAAAAAGGGCGTTAAGACCGCGGCTGAGGCCGCTACCGTCATCGGCGAGGGTCTCCAGGCATTCTGCATCGACGGCTCCGTTGCCGACGACCGCAAGGTTGGCCTTGGCCACGGCAACCTCGGCGCTATGCTGCTGTCGGAAGAGTCCAAGTGCTTCTGCTTCCTGGCTGGTCACGAGTCCTTTGCTGCCGCTGAGGGCGCCATCGGCATCGTCAAGAACGCCAACAAGGCTCGTAAGACTCCGCTGCGCGTTATCCTGAATGGCCTTGGCAAGGACGCTGCACAGATCATCTCCCGTATCAACGGCTTTACCTATGTGCAGACGCAGTTTGACTACTACACCGGCGAGCTGAAGATCGTTCGTGAAATCCGCTACTCCGAGGGCGAGCGTGCTGACGTGCGCTGCTACGGTGCTGACGATGTCCGTGAGGGCGTTGCCATCATGCACAAGGAGGGTGTTGACGTTTCCATTACCGGCAACTCCACCAACCCCACCCGCTTCCAGCATCCGGTCGCCGGCACGTACAAGAAAGAGTGCGTTCAGATGGGTAAGAAGTACTTCTCCGTCGCATCCGGCGGCGGCACGGGTCGTACCCTGCATCCCGACAACATGGCCGCTGGCCCTGCTTCCTACGGCATGACCGACACTATGGGCCGTATGCACTCCGACGCGCAGTTCGCAGGCTCGTCCTCCGTTCCGGCACACGTCGAGATGATGGGCTTCCTCGGCATGGGCAACAACCCCATGGTCGGCGCTACCGTCGCTGTGGCCGTTGCAGTCGAAGAGGCTATGAAGAAGTAATCCGGCTTCAAATGAACAGACAAAAGCGCATCCCCACTGGGGATGCGCTTTTTGCGCGCTATTCATGTTCCGTTCGAATGGTAAATTCGTTCGGGAGCTGATAAATCTCCGCTTTTTAGGAACAGAAGATAAGAATATTCGATCTTTGGCACAATCTGAGAATAAAAGCAGCCGCAATTCTCCATGCACCGGCAGGCGCAAATCCGAGTCCAGCGGAATATGCTGAATTGAGGTGCGGCCGCCGCAGCGGTGCAGCCGTGCCGGTTCAGTACAGACAGGAGTTGGAGCGATGAATCAGATGACAAGACTTTCACAACTGCCTGAGGGTGCGTGCGCAACCGTCACGGCACTGCCGCCATGTGGAGTGAGCGGGCGGCTGCTGGATTTGGGAATGATTCCGGGCACAAGCGTGCGCTGCGTGCGTCGCGCGCCGTCCGGCAGTCCAATTGCATATGAAATTCGCGGCGCGGTTGTTGCGCTTCGCCGCGCGGATGCGGCAAAAATTTCAATACGGATGGACGGCGAATGAGCGCGGGGGCAAGAACGGGCGAGACGACCGGCAAGCCTTTTGTGCAGCGCGCGGAGCGGGTGGTGCTGCTGGCGGGCAATCCGAACGTGGGCAAGAGCACGCTGTTCAATGCACTGACCGGAGAGCGCCAGCATACCGGAAACTGGCCGGGAAAGACGGTCGGCGCGGCACAGGGCTACTATGAATACAAGGCGGAGAAATACTGCCTGACCGATCTGCCGGGCACATATTCGCTTTTGGGGCGCTCGGAGGAGGAAGTCATCGCGGCGGATTCTATCCGCACGGGCGGCGCTGCGTGCGTCGTGGCGGTATGCGACGCAACGTGTCTGGAGCGCAGCCTGATTCTGGCGGTGCAGCTGTTGGAGCTGACGCAAAACGTGATTCTTTGTGTCAATCTGCTTGACGAGGCGGACGCGCACGGAACACAGACCGATCTGCGGCTGCTGGAGCGGCTTTTGGGCGTGCCGGTGGTGGGGACATCGGCGGGGCGGCGTGAGGGACTGACGGCGCTTCAGGAGCGTATCCGCAATGTGACCGACGGCTTTGAGCGTCCGCATCCGCACCGGCTGACAGAGGAGAAAACGCCGGAGGCATTTGTACATCGCGCAGAGCAGATTGCGCGTGCCGTGCAGCCGCACCGCAAGATGGCAGGCAGAAAAAGCGCAGTGGCAGACCGGATTTTAATGGGACGCGTGACGGGCGCGTTCACGGTGCTTGCACTGCTGGCGATTGTGCTGTGGCTAACGATCTGCGGCGCAAACGCGCCATCGGCGTGGCTGGAGCAGATGTTTTCGGCACTGACCAACGGGCTGCATTGGCTGGCAGAACGAATTGGCGCACCGGCGTGGCTGTCCGGCGCGCTGATTGACGGCGTAATTGGCACAACGGGGACGGTGATCTCCGTCATGCTGCCGCCGGTGATGATATTCTTCCCGCTTTTTACACTGCTTGAGGAGGCCGGCTATCTGCCGCGGCTGGCGTTCTTGATGGATAGCAGCTTTGCGCGCTGCGGCGCGTGCGGCAAGCAGGCACTGACCACGTGTATGGGCTTTGGGTGCAACGCGGCGGGTGTGATTGGCTGCCGGATTATTGACACCCGGCGCGAACGTCTGATTGCAATTTTGACGAACAGCTTTCTCCCGTGCAACGGACGATTCCCGGCATTGATTGCGCTCAGCTGCATACTGGTGTGCGGAAGCGCTGCGCAGGCGTTGGTGCTTTGCGGATGCGTGCTGGCGGGCGTTGGGGCGTCGATGGGCGCGTCGGCGCTTCTCAGTCGGACGGTTTTAAAGGGTGAGGCGTCGCAGTTTGTATTGGAGCTGCCGCCCTATCGGCGGCCGAATATCGGACGCGTGGTTGTGCGCGCCATGCGCGAGCGAACACTTGGGGTACTGGGACGCGCGGCAGCGGTGGCAGCACCGGCAGGGCTTTGCGTGTGGGCGCTTTCAAATGTTCAGGTGGGTGGCACGGCGCTTCTGACACACGCAGCAGCGCTGCTTGCGCCGCTGGGGCGGGCATTGGGGATGGATGGCGTGATTCTGCTGGCGTTTGTGCTGGCACTGCCCGCAAACGAGCTGGTGCTGCCGATCGTGCTGATGCAGCTGAGCGGCGCAGGACGATTCCTTGCGGATGCGGCTACGCCGCTGGCACAGAGCCTGCTGGCAGCAGGGTGGACGCCGAAGCGCACGCTCTGCACGATGGTGTTCTTCCTGTTTCACTGGCCGTGCAGTACAACGCTTCTGACCATCCGGCGCGAAACAGGCAGCTGGAAATGGACGATGTTTGCCGCAGCGCTTCCAACGGTATGCGGGGTGCTCGTGTGTGCACTTTTGAATCTGCTTTTGCCGTAAAGGCGCAGAAAAACTCCCGCACGACTGTGCGGGAGTTTTGTAAGCGGGAAAAGGTAAATTACTTAACCTCGACCTCAGCGCCAGCTTCCTTGAGCTCTGCAGCGATCTTCTCAGCGTCGTCCTTGGAGACAGCTTCCTTGAGCGTCTTGGGAGCGTTGTCAACGATTTCCTTAGCTTCTTTCAGACCCAGACCGGTCAGAGCACGGACAACCTTGATGACACCGATCTTGTTTGCACCAGCGGACTTCAGAACGACATCAAACTCGGTCTTCTCCTCAGCAGCCTCAGCAGCACCAGCAGCGGGAGCGGCAACAGCAGCAGCAGCGGCGGAAACGCCGAAGGTCTCTTCCAGAGCATGAACCAGCTCGGCCAGCTCGACAACAGTCAGGCCTTTTACTTCTTCAATGAGAGCAGTGATCTTTTCAGACATTGTAATATCCTCCTAATATAAAGTTTAAGTTGAAATTATTCTGCTGCAGCTTCTGCAGCGGGGCCTTCTTTCTGGGCACGGATCTGATCCAGAACGAATGCCAGAGAAGAAATGGGAGCCAGGAAAGTACCGAGAACCTGCGCGACAAGTGCATCCTTGCTGGGCAGTTCGCCAAAGCCCTGCAGCTGCTCGACGCTCATCACAGAGCCTTCGACAAAGCCGCCTTTCAGCTTGACGACGTTCTTGTTCTTCTTGGCGAATTCGCATACGATACGAGCCGGAGCGATGGGGTCGCCGGTGGTGCAGGCCATAGAAGTTGTGCCGTTGAGCAGCTCGTCAAACTGATTGTAACCGGCCTTGTTGGCGGCAAATCTGGTGAGCGTGTTCTTGACGACAGTATACTCTACACCCGCTTCGCGGAACTTTCTGCGCAGCTCGGTATCCTGTGCGACAGTGATGCCCTTATAGTCGACGAAAACTGCGGACGTGGCGCCTTGCAGCTTGTCAGCCAGTGCATCAACGATGGCCTTTTTGCTTTCCAGTACCTTTGCGTTGGGCATAATGTCACCTCCGATAAAATAAATGTCCTCATGCCAAAAGACATGAGGACACAGAATGCATTCATTCACGTCACCTCGGCAGGATGGAAAACCATTACGGCATAAAGCCTCCTGCTGTCTTTGGCAGCCTGATTATTATAGCAAATAAAGGGGAAATGTCAAGCGCTTTTTACGCGGTGCGCGCAAATTTGCGGAAAAATTCGAACAAACCACGCGCACGCGAAGCGGTTAACTTAGAACTTGGCGGTAGAAACCTTGACGCCGGGGCCCATGGTGGAAGCCAGAACGCAGCTTCTGATATACTGACCCTTTGCTGCGGCGGGCTTGGCCTTGACGATTGCGCCCATCAGAGCGTTGAAGTTCTCAGCCAGCTTTTCTGCGCCGAAAGAAGCCTTGCCGATGGGGCAGTGAATGATGTTGGTCTTGTCCAGACGATACTCAATCTTACCGGCTTTGATTTCCTTGACAGCTGCGCCGACGTTGGGCGTAACCGTACCAGCCTTGGGCGAGGGCATAAGACCCTTCGGGCCGAGGACCTTACCAAGACGGCCGACGATACCCATCATGTCAGGGGAAGCGACGACAACGTCAAAGTCAAACCAGTTTTCCTTGGTGATTTTCTCAACAAGCTCCATACCGCCGGCATAATCAGCGCCTGCGTCCAGCGCGTCCTGAAGCTTTGCATCCTTGGCAAAAACGAGAACCTTGCGGGTCTTGCCGGTGCCGTTGGGAAGAACGATTGCGCCACGAACCTGCTGATCGGCGTGACGGGAGTCAACACCCAGCTTTACGTGGACCTCGATGGTCTCATCGAACTTGGCGGTTGCGGTTTTGACGACCAGATCCATGGCGTCGGCAACCTCGTACTGCATGCTACGGTCAATCAGCTTGGCGCTGTCAACATACTTTTTACCTTTGAACAATGTAATATCCTCCTTAGTGGTGATTCGGACTAATCCTCCCACGTATTTATGAGGCTCGGGCAAATGCCGTGCTGCCTCGAATCAAGCGAACGTTCAGTCGGCGACGACAATGCCCATGCTGCGGCAAGTGCCGGCAACCTGGCTCATCGCGGCCTCAATGGTGTTGGCGGTCAGGTCGGGCATCTTCTTCTCAGCGATCTCGCGAATCTGATCCTTGGTGATGGTAGCGACCTTGTCCTTGTTGGGAACACCCGAGCCCTTCTCAATGCCGAGCGCCTTGAGAATCAGCGTCGGAGTCGGAGGCGTCTTGGTGACAAACGTGAAGCTGCGGTCAGCATAGACCGTAATGATAACGGGAATCTTGAAGCCAAGCTGATCCTTGGTGCGCTCATTGAATTCCTTGATAAACTGGGAAATGTTGACGCCGTGCTGGCCGAGCGCGGGGCCGACAGGGGGGGATGCGGTTGCCTTTGCGGCGGGAATCTGCAGTTTGATATAGCCTGTTACTTTCTGTGCCATGATAAGCACCTCCTGAATAAATGTGGTGATACGCGCAAGCGCGTATTTTTGGCGGGGACGAACCCCTCCCACGGTCTTTCATCCGTTCGGGTTATTCGCTGATGACCTCAACCTGATCAAGCTCAAGCTCAACCGGTGTTTCACGCCCGAACATGGAGACGATCACGCGGACCTTGTTCTTTTCAATGTCGATCTGATCGACAACGCCGACAAAGTTGGTCAGCGGACCGTCGGCGACGCGCACATTGTCGCCCTCGGCATAGCTGACGACGACCTCGTGCTTTTCCACACCCAGCTGTGCGACCTCATCCTCGGTCAGCGGGGTGGGCTTCTGGCCTGAACCGACAAAGCCGGTAACGCCGCGGATGTTCTTGATGATGTACCATGCCTCGTCGGACATGATCATCTTGACCAGCACATAGCCGGGGAACACCTTGCGGTCATATGTTTTCGGGCCGTTGTCCGTGATCTCGGTGACGGTTTCCATCGGGATGGAGACGATATGGATGAGATCCTCCAGATGGCGGGTCTCGATGGTTTTCTCGATGGTGGCCTTTACGGTATTTTCATAGCCGGAGTAAGTATGCACAACATACCACTTTGCGCCTTCTGCCATGACGATACCTTAACCCTTGAACAGCGTAATGATGCCGTTAACAACAATGCCACCAACTGCATCAAAAAGCCAGATACAAATGCCGACGATCAGAACACAGACCAGAACGATGACGGTGTTGTTGATCATCTGGCTCTTTGTCGGCCACACGACCTTTTTCAGCTCGCTTTTCATCTCGCGGAACCAGCGGCTGATCCGTTTGCCGGTGCGGACAAAGAAGTTTTCCTTTTTCGCTTCTGCCATGTTGTTCACCCTTTCTGCAATGTTTGCGTCATTGCGTTACTTCGTCTCGCTGTGGACGGTCTGCTTCTTGCAGAACCGGCAGTACTTCTTCATCTCGAGACGGTCAGGGTCGTTCTTCTTGTTTTTCATGGTGTTGTAGTTTCTCTGCTTGCATTCGTTGCATCTGAGTGTGATTTTCACGCGCATATATCGGCACCTCCTTAAATATTGCCTCCCTGTATCACTGCGGCCTAGGAAAAATTTTAGAGGACACCGAAACTACATGGTGTCGTCCGCAGCTGAAAATGGGCATAGAAACACCCAAATTCGCAGGTAAAGCCATTTTAGCACAACAGATTCGTCAGGTCAACAGCAATTTTCGATTTTTCTGATTTTTTTCTGAAGAACCGGAAGATTTCTTGCCAACTTCCGCGCAAAATGATATACTATTCGCAAACATTGCAGCCCCGTGCGCCGGGGCGAAGGCAGGAGAACACAGATGAAAGTAATGGCCATTGACTATGGCGATGCGCGAACAGGGATTGCTGTCTCCGACGCGCTTGGAATGCTGACGGGCTCAACGTGCGTGATTCACAGCCGCAGCAGCGAAAAAACAATTGCGGAAATCTGCCGTTTGGTGCAGGAAAGCGGCGCAGAGCGCCTTGTGATGGGCTTCCCGCGCAATATGGACGGTAGCGAAGGGCCGCGGGCGGAGCTCTACCGCGAGTTTGCCGCACAGCTGCGCGAAGCAGTGGGGATGAATGTTATTTTGTGGGACGAGCGCAGGACAACCATTGAGGCGCACCAGATTTTATCCGCCAACAACTATCACGGGAAAAAACGCAAAAATACGGTGGATGCCGTGGCGGCGTCGCTGATTCTGGAGGGGTATCTGTCCTATCTCTCCGCACAGAAAGGATAACCATGTTTCAGGGCTTTACGGAAAAAATGCCGGACTTTTTCTGGCAGATTCGATTCAATAACGAGCGTGCGTGGCTTCAGGCGCACAAGGATGAGTTCCAGACCGAGGTGCAGCAGCCGCTTCGCGCACTGACTGACGAGCTGTTTGACTGGTTTCAGGAGAAATACCCGGAGCTTCACATAAACGCGCACATCTCGCGCATCTACCGCGACGCGCGGCGGCTGTTTGGACGCGGTCCGCTCAAGGATGAGCTTTGGGTCTCATTCCAGTCTAACAGCGAGTGGAACAACGTACCGTGTCTGTATTTTGAAATCAGCGCCGAGTGCTGGGGCTATGGCATGGGCTGCTGGACGGGCGAGGCCGGCTTCAGCCAGCGATTCCGTCACGCGATTGACCGCGACCCCAAAAAGCTGGAGAGCCTGCTGAAAAAGCTGAATGCGCAGACGGAGTTCCAGCTGGCCGGACAGCGCTATGCCAAGAGCAAGGGGCATGACGGCGAGGCGATTGCGGACTGGTACAATATGCGAAACTGGAGCATCCGCGCCGAGCATCCGTATGATGCTGGGGCGCTGTCGCCGGCGCTGCTGGAGCGCGTGAAAGCGGGCTTTGCGTTTTTGATGCCGTATTATCTTTACCTCAACCAGATTTATCACGCAGCGGATTAGCACGCGCAAACGTGAAATATTATGCAAATTGCACAAAAACGAAAATGATAAATTGTGTAATTCGTATATACTGAGACTTGAAACTTCTGCAAAAAATGGTACAATGGCCGCGTAATCAGAGATCAAAGAAAATTGCATGGGAGGCAATAAATTATGAAAATCAAGAACATCAAAGAAGTAGAAGATTTCCGCAAGGTTGTGCATGAGTGCACCGGCGATGTGTATCTGAAGTCTCCGGACGGCGATGTCTTCAATCTGAAGAGCGCGCTGAGCGAGTATATTGCACTTGGCCGTCTGTTGAGCGAGGCCGGCGATTCGCTGGAGCTGTTTGCAACGAACCGTGAGGACGAGGCAAAGCTGCTGGCGTTTGTTGACCGCCTGTTCAAGGAAGAGGATCAGAACGCCTGATTTTATCCGGGAATACACGATGAGCCGTCAGAGCTACTCTGACGGCTCGTTTTTCTTCGTCTGCGGCTTGGATTTGCAGAAGATTTCCGACAGCCCTACCAGAATCAAAAAGCCGCCGAAAAGCTTGCGCAAAAGCGCAGTGTCAACCCAGGCGGCCAGCAGCGCGCCGAGCGCTGCCGTAACGCATCCGGCAATGGCGGCGGGAATGACAGCTTTCCATTCCAGCATCCGGTTTTTGGCGTGAAAGATAAGCGACGCAGCGGCAGTGGGCAGAAAATAGAGCAGATTGATCCCCTGGGCATCGCGCTGCTGCGCAGATAAAACTGCCGTCAGCCATACCATCAGCAGACTCCCGCCGCCGATGCCATAGCCTGAGAGCACGCCGCATACAAGGCCTGCGGCCACGGCGCAGACAGCGCTCAGCATACCAGCAGGCGGATACCGCCAAACAGAATCAGCGCGCCGAGCGCCAGATGCAAAAAGCGTGCGGACACCTTTTGAAACGTCAGTCCTGCAATCACGCCGCCTGCCGCGCCGCCGATGAGATAGGGAATAGCGTCACGGATGGGGAGCGCGCCATGCATTCCATAGACAACGATGGACACAAGGCACAGGGGCAGAATGATGCTGACGGCGGAGGAAAACGCCTTTTTATCCGCCAAGCCGCCCAGATGCACCAGAAGCGGTACAAGCACCATCCCGCCGCCCGCACCGAAAAATCCGTTGACAAATCCGGCAGCTGCACCGGATGCAAGATAACGTATGGTTTGTTTCTGCTTCATAACAAAACCTCCGCTGCTATTTTTGGCAGCGGAGGCGTTTTTATGCGGCAAATTTGCGTGGGCAGAATGCTTATACATTCTCGCCCAGAAGCTGGCGCACGATATACCCGGCGATCATCATGCCCGCGGCGGGCGGAACCCACGAAACCGAGCCCGGAACACTGCGGCGACCGTTCTGTGGCGCTTCCAGCGGGAGCGGCTTGCGCGGAAGCTCGGTGCTGGAAAGAACAGTGTGATGAAGGATGCCGCGCTTGCGCAGCTCATAGCGCATCACGCGCGCCAGCGGGCAGCCGGAGGTTTTTGAGATGTCGGTGATCACAAATTTTGCCGGATCAAGACGGTTGCCTGTGCCCATGGAGCTGATGATAGGAATGGAGCGAGCCTGCGCTTCGGCAATGAGACTGAGCTTGCTTTTCACCGAGTCAATCGCGTCGGCGATATAGCTTAGATTGTCCGCGAAAAACTGTTCCTTGTTTTCCTCTTCGTAGAAAGCACGGATAGCGGTAACGCGGCAGTCAGGATTGATGTCGTGGATGCGCGCGGCCATCACATCGGTTTTATACTGACCAATGGTGGAACGCAGAGCGACGAGCTGACGGTTGAGATTGCTCAGCGCCACGGTGTCGTTGTCAATTAGTGTCAGTGCGCCTACGCCTGCGCGCGCCAGCGCCTCAGCGATAAAGCTGCCGACACCGCCGATGCCGAACACGGCGACGTGCGCGTTTTGCAGTTTGGCAAGACCGTCCTCGCCAAGCAGCATCACCTCACGGCAGAATGGTTCGTTCATAGTCTGTCCTCCAAAAGCAAGAGCCGCCAAACGGCGGCCCTTGTAGTGTATGATAGCTTACTTGGTGGTGTAGCGCATTGCGCCGGTGGTGCTGTAGGTTGCATCGTCAACGATGCTGGACTGCCATGCGGTAAAGTCATTGCTGCGCAGGGCGGTCTCAACCAGATAGTCGCGGAGGTTGTCGCCGCGGCCGCTGAAGTACATGACATGGAAGCCATAGTCGGTCTGGACAATGCCGGTGTCGCCGACCTCGCGGTCTGCGTCATAGCACCAGTCCTCAAACGCGCTGACCATCTGACCCGGATAGATGTTCTCGTACAGACGAGCCTCGGAAGCCTCGCTGTCGGACAGGAGCTGATCGCCGATGGCGGTGAACGCCTCTTCGGTGTGCTCACCAGCCTCATACTCGGCCAGCGCGGCCTCTGCCTTTTCCTTTGCGGCGGCGACAGCCTCTTCATCAGACGAGTCGGAGACGCTGAACAGGATATGACGGACGTTCGGCATGCCATAGTCATGCACATCACGGCTCAGATAGTAGACAACATAGCTGCCGGTATCGGCCTCGGCATAGTAGGTTTCGCCTTCAACGCGCGCGCTGTCAAACAGCCAGTCGGCAATTGCTTCTGGAACGCTGGAATAGCGGACGCTGGTGCGCAGGGAGATATCGTCATTCTCATAGGATTCACGCAGGGAATCAGAAGCATGCTCAATGCAGGCCTCGGCAAAGGCGGTCTCATCGCCGGCGGTGGCGCTGGCCATGGCCTCGGCGTCCTTAAGCGACAGCTCCTTGGCCTTGTCGGTGTCAAGCGCATTGCCCTCGTCATCGGTGTACCAGGAGTTATAGAACATGAACACGCGATAGGTCACACCGTCGTAGTCGTTGGGGTTGGCGGCATATTCCTCGGAAATCTGATCGGCCGTATAGGTGAAGCTGTCGTTGACAGAGGCAGCATACGCCTCGGCTGTGGTGTTGATTTCCAGATACTCACGATAGTTCTTGGCTGTGCAGCCAGCACCATAGGTAGCAGCGATGAATGCATCGGTATTGGAGTAGCCGTAAGCGCCGGCGTAGACATCCATCATACTGATCTGGCTGTCGATCTGCGACTGCTGATCGTCGGTCAGGGTAAAGCCGTTCTTGACAGCCTCGTCATACAGCGCATACATCTGCGCGGCATTCTTCAGACCGTTGTCGGTGAAGTAGTCGGCCCAGGTAGTGCCGGCTTCTTCGTCATAGTACTGTTCCTTGAGCGATTTGCTGCTGTCGATCATGTAGCTGAGCAGCTGGCCATACTGCTGGCTGACGTAGTTATAGGCATCTTTATAATAGTAGTTGACCATGGCGGGCGTCAGCTTGTGCTCGCCGATTGCGGCTGCGGTGGAGTGGGATGCGAAGAAGCCGCTGCCAAGCATATAGAAAAAGACGACGGCGGCAACAACGACAACGGCAATCACAACCGCAAGGGTGGTTTTCAGCCCCTTGCTCATGCCGGACTTGCCGGTTGCTTCGGGTGCGGCGCCCTGCGCCTGTTCTTTGCGCTTGTTTTTTTCACGAGATGCGCTCATTTGGGTTCATTCCTCTCAATTGTTCTGAGTTTTTCGCCGAAAAGCGATACAAACGGTATTATAACGAAAAGCCGGGACGGTTTCAAGGGGAGAATGCGAATTCTTAAAGAAAGTTCACATTTTTGCCGATGATTTCCCGCCTTTTCGCGCGGTGCTTTATTTTGCAGGCTTGAAGCTGTCTTTCAGCAGAACGCTGCGGTTAAAGACCAGATGGTCGGCGCGGCAGTCGCGCGAGTCCATGCAGAAGTAGCCCACGCGCATGAACTGATAGCACGGCGCGGTGTGTGCGCTGCGGCCGCTGCCCTCGGTGTCATACTTTTCTGCTTCGGCAACGAGCGCGCGCTCTACCTTGCAGCCCGTCAGGACGGTAAGCGAGTTCGGGTTCATGCAGGTGAGAAAGTCCTCGGCGGCGTCAGGCTGCGGGTCGGAGAAGAGATTGTCATACAGACGAACCTCCGCGTCCACGCACGAGGCGGTGTCAACCCAGTGGATGGTTGCGCCCTTGACCTTGCGGCCGTCAGCGGGATCGCCGCCGCGGGAGTTGGGGTCATATTCGGCGTAGACCTCAGTCACATTGCCGTTTTCATCTTTTTTGCAGCCGGTGCAGGTGATCAGATATGCACCCTTGAGGCGGCACTCCGGACCATTCGGCGTCAGACGCTTATATTTGGGAACGGGCGTTTCCATAAAGTCGTCGGCCTCAATCCAAACCTCGCGGCTGAACGCGATCTCGTGCGTGCCCTGCTCGGGATGGACGGGGTTATTCTCTACCGAGAATGTCTCGCTCTGTCCTGCGGGGTAGTTGGTGATGACGAGCTTGACCGGATGCAAAACGGCCATGGTGCGCTCGGCGGTATCGTTGAGATCCTCACGCAGGCAGTGCTCCAGCAGTGCGTATTCAACCGTGTTTGCTGATTTTGCCACGCCGATGCGCTCACAGAAATCGCGGATGGAGTGGCTGGTGTAGCCGCGGCGGCGCAGGCCGCACAGCGTCGGCATTCTGGGGTCGTCCCAGCCGGAGACGCGGCCGGTTTCAACCAGCAGGCGGAGCTTACGCTTGGACATGACGGTGTGGTCGATGCCGAGGCGGGCAAACTCAATCTGGCGCGGCTTGTGATAGGGGATGGAGATGTTGCTTACAACCCAGTCGTACAGCGGGCGGTGCGCTTCAAACTCAAGCGAGCACAGCGAGTGCGTAATGCCCTCCAGTGCGTCCTGAATGGGGTGGGCGAAATCATACATCGGATAGATGCACCACTTGTCGCCCTGACGGTGATGGTGCATATAGCGGATGCGGTAGATGACCGGGTCGCGCATATTGAAGTTGCCGGAGGCAAGGTCAATCTTGGCGCGCAGCGTCTTGCTGCCCTCGGGGAACTCGCCTGCGCGCATCCGTGTGAACAGGTCAAGGTTCTCTTCAACGCTTCTGTCGCGGTAGGGAGAGACAGCGGGCTTGCCGATATCGCCGCGGTATTCACGGAACTGCTCCGCAGTGAGGTCGCAGACATAGGCAAGGCCTTTTTTGATGAGCTCTACGGCGTATTCATAATCCTTTTCAAAGTAGTCAGAGCCATAGAAGAACCGGTCGCCCCAGTCAAAGCCCAGCCAGTGAATATCGGTCTGGATGGCGCCGACATACTCGGCGTCCTCCTTGGTGGGGTTCGTGTCGTCCATGCGCAGATTGCACAGGCCGCCAAACTTCTCTGCCGTGCCAAAGTCAATGGTCAGCGCCTTGCAGTGACCGATGTGCAGATAGCCGTTGGGCTCGGGCGGGAAGCGCGTGTGGACCTTGCAGCCGGCAAATTGTCCGCCCGGCGCCAGATCCTCTTCGATAAAGGCGTCGATAAAATTTTTGCTTTCGCTGATTTTACGTTCTTCTTCCATGCGGACAAATCCTCCTGTGTGTCAGCTGGTTTTGCAATTGTCTTATTATATACGAACTTGCAACGTTTCGCAATCATCAATTCATGCGCAGACGCCTGTTTTGTAAAAAATGTGAAAACAATTGACGAAAAATCAAATTGCCCCTTTTCAAGAGAACGAAAATATTATAGAATACACAAAGATAATCAAAGGAGCGTGTGCCTTTTTATGAATGAACCGAAATACAAACGCGTGCTGCTGAAAATCAGCGGCGAGGCACTGGCGGGCGATGCGCACCGCGGCCTTGACTTTAACGTCATCGGCGGCGTATGCGACGTGGTCAAAAAGTGTGTGGAGCTTGGCGTGCAGGTTGGCATTGTTGTTGGCGGCGGCAACTTCTGGCGCGGCGTCAAGGACGGCGGCGGCAAGATGGAGCGTACCCGCGCAGACCATATGGGAATGCTGGCGACCGTCATCAACTGTCTGGCTGTGGCCGACTGTCTGGAGCAGCGCGATGTGCCGGTGCGCGTGCAGACGGCCATTGAGATGAACAAGATTGCCGAGCCGTATATCCGCAGCAGGGCCATCCGTCATCTGGAAAAGGGACGTGTTGTGATTTTTGGCTGCGGCACGGGTAACCCCTACTTTTCCACCGATACCGGTGCGGTGCTGCGCGCGGCAGAGATTGAAGCTGATGCCATTTTGCTGGCGAAGAACATCGACGGCGTATACTCGGCAGACCCGGCCAAGGATCCCAGCGCCGTAAAGTATGACGAGATTACCTATGACGAGGTGCTGGCAAAGCATCTGGCCGTCATGGACACCACGGCAACGTCGCTTTCGATGGACAACCATATCCCGGTGCAGGTATTTGCGCTCAAAGATCCGGAGAATATTCTCCGTGTCATTATGGGCGAGCCGATTGGTACGATTGTTAAGGAGGAAAGATAACATGGCAGATCTCAAGGAATTTGAACGGAAAATGGAAAAGACGCTGGATGTGCTGGCTTCCGACTTTGCCGCCGTCCGCGCCGGCCGCGCAAACGCGCAGGTGCTCGACCGGATTACGGTTGAATACTATGGCGTGCCCACACCGCTGAATCAGGTTGGCACGATTTCGTCTCCCGACGCAAGAACGCTGGTCATTCAGCCGTGGGACACTACGCTGCTGCGCCTGATTGAAAAGGCCATCCAGACCTCTGATCTTGGCATTAACCCCCAGAATGATGGCCGCGTGATCCGCCTTGCGTTCCCACAGCTGACCGAGGAGCGCCGTAAGGATCTCATCAAGCAGGTCAAGAAGTACGCCGAGGATGCAAAGGTTGCTGTGCGCAACGTCCGCCGCGATGCGGTTGACTTTGTCAAAAAGGCACAGAAAAAGGGCGAGCTGACCGAGGACGACCAGAAAAAGGCCGAAAAGGACATTCAGGATCTGACCGACAAGTTCACCAAGCGCGTCGATGAGATGTGCGGCAAAAAAGAAAAGGAACTGATGGAAATTTAAGCGTCTGTGCCGGACAAGAGAAAAGCGGCGGCGCACATCACCTTTTTATAATTACTTCTTACTTTCTGCAAAAGCCGCCGGATCGGCGGCTTTTGTTATGAGGCAGCATATGGCTATTTTTACAAAAAAAACTGAGACGAGCCCGCCCCCGCGGCATATTGCCATTATCATGGATGGCAACGGTCGCTGGGCACAAAAGCGCGGTTTGCCGCGCACGGCGGGACACGCGGCGGGCAGCGAAACGTTCCGCCGCATCGCAACGTATTGCAAAAACATCGGCGTGGAATACCTGACGGTTTACGCCTTTTCCACCGAGAACTGGAAGCGCTCTGCCGACGAGGTCGGCGCCATCATGTCACTGTTTGAAAAATACCTCCACGAGGCCATCGACGAGATGGAGCAGGATCACATCCGGCTGAAAATTCTGGGGGAACTTGGCCCAATTTCACCGGAGCTGCGGGCGCTGATTGAGCGGACGGATGAAATTTCCACGCACTATTCGGGTTTTCAGGCAAACATCTGCATCAACTACGGCGGCCGTGACGAGATTGTCCACGCGGCGCGGCGCTTTGCAGCCGACTGCGTCAAAGGGCTGAAAACGCCGGACGAGCTGACTGAGACGGATTTTGCGCACTATCTGTATACTGACGGTATCCCTGACCCGGAGCTGATTATCCGGCCGTCGGGCGAGGAGCGGATTTCCAATTTCCTGCTGTGGCAGTCGGCCTACAGCGAGTATTATTTCACACCGGTGCTTTGGCCGGACTTTGACGAAAAAGAGCTGGACAGGGCGATTGCGGCCTATCATGGACGCGACCGCCGCTTTGGAGGCGTAAAGAAATGAAACAGAGACTTCTTGTGGCTGCTGTCGGCGTGCCGCTGCTGATTGTAATTCTGATGCTCCTGCCGCCGGTTGCCACGGCGCTTCTGGTGTGCGCTATTGCGGGCGTGGCGGCGTATGAGCTTTTACATACGGCGGGAAAGCATATTTCGTCGCTTGTATATGTGCTGACGATTGTGATGTCGGTGCTGACCGTGCTGGTCTGCGCGCAGGACGCGTGGCTTTTGCAGGCTGCCGAGCCGAATGCCGTCCCAGCGGGACAGCTGTGCGCGCTGCTCTATGCCGTGTGCGCGTTTTTATACGTCATGGCGCTGTTCTTCGTGGCGGTACATACGCACGGACTGGAAAACGCCATGCCATTCGGCTCGGTTGCGGTGTGCATTGTCGGCGCATTTGTGTTCCCGGCGATGTACAGCTGCATCGCACGTCTGCGCGGCATCAGTCCTGTGTTTGTACTGATGCCGTTCGTTGTGGCGTTTATTGGCGACAGCGCGTCGATGCTTGGCGGCATGGCGTTTGGCCACAAAAAATTTGCCCCGCGCGTCAGTCCGAATAAGACGTGGGCAGGCTTTCTGGCAGGACCTGTCGGCAGCGCGCTTGGAATGGTGATTTTGGGACTGGTGGCGCGTGCGGCGTGGCAGATGACGCTGCCGCTGTGGTATCTGGCGCTTATCGGTGTTGTGGCGAACGTGTTCGGGCAGCTTGGCGATTTGTCCATGAGCCTGATTAAGCGCGAGGCGGGCATCAAGGACTACAGCCATATTTTCCTGACGCATGGCGGAATGCTTGACCGCTTTGACTCCAGCATGTTCCTCTCGCCGGTTGTCTACGGCATGGTGATGCTTCTGGGGGCTGTGGCATGAGCAGAGTGATTTCCATTCTTGGCTCTACGGGCTCAATCGGGCGGCAGACGCTTGACGTGTGCGACAAGCTCAAAATCCGCGTGGCGGCGCTGACCGCGCAGGCAAGCATCCAGCGTATGGAGGAGCAGTGCCGCAAATATCGCCCGCAGCTTGCCGTACTCTATAAAAAAGAGGCGGCGGAGGAATTAAAAGTCCGCCTTGCGGATATGAATATTACGGTAATGAGCGGGATGGAGGGGCTGCTGGCTGCGGCGCAGCTTGACGGGAGCGATACGGTTGTAACGGCTGTGTCCGGCATGATCGGCCTAAGGCCGACGCTTGCCGCCATCGAAAAGGGCAAGCGCATCGCGCTTGCAAACAAGGAGACGCTTGTATGCGCGGGCGAGCTTGTCATGCGGGCAGCGGCACAGCACGGCGCAGAGATTATTCCCGTGGACTCGGAGCACTCGGCCATTTTTCAGTGCTTGATGGGCTGCCGTGACCACAGTGAAATCCGGCGGCTGATTCTGACGTGCTCGGGCGGACCGTTCTACGGTATGACGTGCGGGCAGCTGGCGCAGGTCACGCGCGAGGACGCACTGAAGCATCCAAACTGGAAAATGGGCGAGAAGATCACGATTGACTGCGCTACGCTTATGAACAAGGGGCTTGAAATCATCGAGGCAATGCGGCTGTATCATCTGCCGCTTTCCAAGGTGACGGCGGTCATCCACCGGCAGTCGATTGTGCATTCGCTGGTGGAGTTCTGCGACGGCGCAGTCATGGCACAGCTGGGTACGCCCGACATGCGCATCCCCATCGGCCTTGCCATGACGTATCCCGCGCGGGCGGAGAATCCGGCGCAGCCGCTCGATTTGCTGACGTGCCCGCCGCTGACGTTTGCCGCGCCGGATGAGACGGCGTTCCCGTGCTTCCGGCTGGCAAAGCAGGCGGCGGAGGCGGGCGGCACAGCCTGCTCGGTGCTGAACGGCGCGAACGAGGCGGCGGTTGGGCTGTATCTGCAAAAGAAAATCGGATTTTATGATATTTCCGACGCGGTTGCGGCGGCACTGGACGCCGTGCCGCAGGTAAATACGCCGGTGCTTTCGGATGTGCTGGAGGCTGACCGGCAGGCAAGAGACGTGGTATCTGCAAGATTTAGGTGATGATCGTTCAATGTATATTCTGATTGCAATTTTGATGTTCGGCGTGCTGATTTTTGTGCACGAGCTGGGACATTTCCTTACGGCAAAGGCGCTTGACGTGCAGGTGAATGAGTTTTCCATCTGCATGGGGCCTGCCATTGTGAAAAAGCAGCGCGGCGAGACGCTTTATGCCCTGCGCTGCATCCCCATTGGCGGCTACTGCGCCATGGAGGGTGAGGACGAGGCGTCGGATAACCCGCGCGCGTTTACCTCAAAGGCATGGTGGCGGCGGCTGATCATTCTGGCGGCGGGCTCGTTTATGAACTTTTTGACGGGACTTCTGGTGCTGGCGATTCTCTATTCGTCGGTAGCGGGCTTTTCCACAGCCAAAATCGACAGCTTTTTTGACGGCTGCCCGTATCAGTCGGAGGAGGGGCTGCACGTTGGCGACGAGCTTTATAAAATCGACGGCCGCCGCGTGTATATTTACTCCGACGTGTCGATGCTTCTTGGCCGGAGCAAGACCGGCGTATACGATCTGGTGGTCAAGCGCGATGGGAAGCTTACGGAGCTGAAAGACTTTACGCTTGTGCCGGTGGAGTATGAGATCGACGGCGTCAAGGAGTATAAATACGGATTTTACTTTGCCGCCGAGGAGAAAACGTTCGGCGCGGTGATGAAAAACACATGGAATACCGCCATGGACTTTACGCGCCTTGTGTGGATGGGGCTGGAGGATCTGATTTCCGGCATGGTGTCGGTGGATGAGATGAGCGGCCCGGTCGGCATTGTCTCTGTCATTGCCGAAACCGGCAAAAATTCCGCCACGGTGCAGGATGGTCTTGCAAACGTTGCCTATCTTGGCGCGTTCATCGCCATCAATCTGGCGGTGATGAATATGCTGCCGCTTCCGGCACTGGACGGCGGGCGGATTTTCCTGCTGCTGGTCAACACGGTATTCACGGCGATTACAAAAAAGAAGATTCCGGCGAAATTTGAGGGCTACATCCATGCGGCGGGCATGGTGATCCTGCTTGCGTTCATGGCGTTTGTAACATTCAAGGACATCTGGAAGCTGTTTCAATAGGAGCGTTTCATATGACAAGACAGATTAACGTGGGCGGCGTGCTGATTGGCGGCGGCGCGCCCATTCCCATCCAGTCGATGCTCAACACGCGCACAACCGACGTGGAGGGTTCGCTGCGTCAGATCCGGCAGCTGAAAGAAGCCGGCTGCCAGATTGCGCGGCTGGCCGTGCCTGACATGGACGCGGCAAAGGGCTTTGCCGAGATTGCGTCGGCCTCACCGCTGCCGCTGGTGGCGGATATTCACTTTGACTATCGCTTGGCGATTGCCGCCGCTGAGGGCGGTGCGGCCAAGATCCGCATCAATCCTGGCAATATCGGCGGCGAGGAGCGCGTGCGCGCGGTGGTCGATGTATGCAAAGAAAAGAGAATCCCTATCCGCATCGGTGTGAATGGCGGAAGCCTTGACAAAAAGCTTCTGGAGAAGTATGGCCGCCCCACGCCCGAGGCATTGGTGGAAAGCGCGTTTTCGCACATTGCGCTGCTGGAAAAGTTCGGCTTTTACGACATCTGCGTTTCGATGAAGTCCAGCTCTGTGCCGCTGATGATGCAGGCGTATCAGTTGTTCCATGCGCAGTCAGACTATCCGCTGCACGTGGGCGTGACCGAGACGGGGACGGAGTATATGGGCACAATCAAATCGGCCATGGGTATTGGGGGACTGCTTTGCATGGGCATCGGCGACACGGTTCGCGTGTCGCTGACGGCAGACCCGGTGCGTGAGGTCTATGCGGCAAAAGCCATTTTAAAGGCGGCGGGCGTGCGCCGCGAGGGCGTAAATATCGTCGCGTGCCCCACGTGCGGCCGGACACGGATTGATCTGATCGGTCTTGCCGGACAGGTGGAAGAGGCACTGCGAAGCTGCGACAAGCCCATCACCGTGGCGGTGATGGGGTGCGTGGTCAACGGCCCGGGCGAGGCGCGCGAGGCGGATATTGGCATTGCCGGCGGCGAGGACTGCGGCGTTTTGTTTGTGCGCGGCGAGCGCAGGCAGACGCTGCCGTATGCCAGGCTTCTTCCGGCGCTTCTGGAAGAGATTGAAAAGCTGTAACAAAAGCAGGGAGTACTATGGGGCAGCAAGTTTGTTTTCGGGATTTATTCCTTGACTATACGCCGCCGGAGACGCTTCTGGACAGCGTCCCGCAGATGTCCGTGGTCAAGGCGGAAATTGACCGCCCGGCCAGAAGCATCCGCTTGCAGCTGACATCTGAGAATTACATAACAGAAAAAAATCTGGAGCTGGTGCGCACGCAGATTGAGGAGCGCTACGGGCTGAAAACATTGACGCTGGACGTCAGCTTTCCGCCCGAGGCGCTGGCACAGATGGATTTTTACGATCTGTCGCGCGTGTTTGTGCGCGCGTATTCTCCGGCCGCAGCCATTTTGGCGGGGGCGAAGTGGGAGCTTGACGGCGAGACACTGACCATCCGTCTACAGGCAAACGGACGGCAGGAGCTTCTTGACCACGTACCAAAGGCCGAGCGTTATCTGGAAGAGCGTTTTGGGCTGCACAAGCATATTGAAATTGAGTCCAATCACGCCGTTGAGGGCAAGGCGCTGTTCGCTGAGACTGAGCGCATCCGGCGCGAGGCACTGAAAAATGTACAGCTTGCGCCGCAGCAGCCCGCCGCGCCGCAGCGCAGCGGTGGCGGCGGAGGCGGGCGAAGCGCCGCAGCATCAGAGCCTACGGGCGATCTGTTCTTTGGCAAGCCGTTCCACGGCGAAAAAGTGCCCATCCGGGATCTGAATCTGGATATGTTCCGCGTGGTGGTAGAGGGCAAGGTGTTTGCCGTCAACCACCGGGAACTCAAAAAGCGCAACGCGTGGGTTGTTTGCTTTGATGTGACCGACTATACCGGCTCGGTGCGCGTCAACCAGTTCATGGAATCGGCCAAGGCAAAGCCGATCCTGGATCAAATTGCGCAGCCCGGTATGTGGGTTCGCATTCAGGGCAAGATGACGTTTGACCGCTATGACAACGAGATGGTCATGCAGCCAAACTCCATCCAGAAGATCAAAACGCCCAAGCGCGAGGATACGGCCAAGGACAAGCGCGTGGAGCTGCATCTGCATACGACGATGTCGTCGATGGATGCGCTGACCGATACGGCGGCGGCTGTCAAGCAGGCGGCGGCGTGGGGACACAAGGCTATCGCCATCACCGACCACGGCTGCGCGCAGTCGTTCCCCGACGCGATGAAGGCCGCCTCCAAGGCAAAGGTGGCAGGGACGGATCAGAACATCAAGATTCTCTATGGCTGCGAGGGCTATTACGTCAACGACGTAGACGACCGGATTGTTGTCCACGGCGATACCGACATGGCCTTTGACGGCGAGTTTGTGGCCTTTGACCTTGAGACGACTGGCCTTTCATCGCAGCACGATGTGATCATTGAGATCGGCGCGGTGCGAATGCGCGGGAAAGAGGTTCTTGATACATTCCAGACGTTTGTCGCGCCGCACCGTTCGCTTACGCCAAAGATCATCGACCTGACGGGTATCAACGATGAGATGCTGGCCGACGCGCCGGAGATTGCCGACGTGATGCCCAAGTTTCTGGAATTTGTGGGTGGGAGGCCGCTGTGCGCGCACAACGCTGATTTTGATATCGGCTTTATCACGGCGGCGTGCGATCGGTTAAAAATCCCGTTTGCGCCGACGTATCTTGATACGCTGATTCTGGCGCAGAATTTGATGCCGGAGCTCGGAAAATACAAGCTGAACATTGTGGCAGATGCGCTGAGTCTGCCGGACTTTAATCATCACCGTGCGTCAGACGACGCGATTACCTGCGGCTATCTGCTGGCGCGCTTTTTTGAAAAGCTGCGCGAGCAGGGGATGGAGCGCATCTCGCAGATCAACGACGCCATGCTGGAGGTGCGCTCCGGCGGCAAAATCCTTGACCGCCGTGCGCGGCATATTATCGTTTTTGCAAAGAACTCCATCGGCCTGCGCAATCTCTATCGCCTGATTTCCTATGGCAACCTGAAATACTTCAAACGCTATCCCATCATGCCGAAATCCGAGCTGCTGCGCTGGCGCGAGGGCTTGATCATCGGTTCGGCGTGCGAGGCAGGCGAGCTGTTTCAGGCCGTCATCGCGCACAAAAGCCATTCGGAGCTTTTGCGCATCGCCTCGTTCTATGATTTCCTTGAGGTTCAGCCACTGTGCAACAATATGTTCATGCTGGAAAAGGAAATGGCTGAGAGCGTGGAGGAGCTGCGGAATTTTAACCGCACGATTGTGACGCTGGGCGAGGAGCTTGGAAAGCCGGTCGTGGCAACCGGCGACGTGCACTTCCTTGACCCGGAGGATGAAATCTACCGCCATATTCTGCTTGCCACCAAGCAGATGCCCGACGCGGATCGTTCGCTGCCGCTGTATTTCAAGACGACAGACGAGATGCTGAACGAATTTTCGTATCTGGGCGAGGATAAGGCGTATGAGATTGTCGTCAAGAATCCGAACATGATTGTGGACTGGTGTGAGACGCTTCGCCCCGTGCCGCACAATCTGTTTGCGCCGAAGATTGAAAACTCAGTGGAAGATTTGAAAGCGCTTGTCTATGGCAAGATGCACCGGCTCTACGGCGAAAATCCGCCGGAGCTGGTACAAAAGCGCGTGGATACCGAGATGCACGACATCATCTCATGTCATTACGATGTGATTTATATGTCAGCGCAGAAGCTGGTGCAGAACTCACTGGAAAACGGCTATCTGGTCGGCTCACGTGGTTCGGTCGGCTCGTCGATTGTGGCGTTTATGTCCGGTATCACCGAGGTCAACTCGTTCCCGCCGCACTATCGCTGCCCGAAATGCCACTATACTACGTTCGACGTGCCGGATGACTGCGCCTGCGGCGCAGACCTGCCGGACGCAACGTGTCCCAAGTGCGGCGAACGGCTGGACAAGGATGGCTTCAACATCCCATTTGAGACGTTCCTTGGCTTTGGCGGCGACAAAGTGCCGGATATTGACCTGAACTTCTCGGGCGAATACCAGGCACGCGCGCACGCCTACTGCGTGGAGATGTTCGGCAAGACGCACGTGTTCCGCGCCGGTACGATCGGTACGGTGGCGGAAAAGACGGCCTATGGCTATGTGAAAAAATATCTGGCCGAGCGCAATATGACCGTCAGCAAGGCGGAGGAAAACCGTCTGGCGGCAGGCTGCGTCGGCATCAAGCGCACAACCGGTCAGCACCCCGGCGGTCTGGTTGTCATTCCGCAGGAAAATGAAATCTGGGACTTTTGCCCGGTGCAGCATCCGGCGGACGATAAGGACTCCGAGTGGATTACGACACACTTTGAGTATCACTCAATGGAGGAAAACCTCCTGAAGCTGGATATGCTGGGTCACGATGACCCGACGATGATCCGTATGCTGGAGGACTTCACCGGCGTGGATGCGCAGAAAATTCCGCTGGACGATCAGGACACGATGTCCATCTTTACCTCCAGCAAGGTACTGGGCTTTGAAAATGACCCTGTTTTAGGGCCGGTCGGCTCATGTGCCATCCCGGAATTCGGCACGGGCTTTACGCGAGGGATGCTGCAGGAGACGCAGCCGACGAAGTTTGATACGCTCATCCGGCTTTCCGGCTTTTCTCACGGCACGGATGTGTGGCTGGGCAACGCGCGCGATCTGATCCTGTCGAAAACCGCGACGGTTGGACAGGCCATCGGCTGCCGCGACGATATCATGCTGTATCTGATCAAGTGCGGAATGCCGGAAAAGCGTTCGTTCAAGATCATGGAGGCCGTGCGTAAGGGCAGAGGTCTACCCGAGGGTGCGGAGGAGGAAATGATTGCGGCGGGCGTACCGGACTGGTATATCGGCT
>CAKTUT010000003.1 GCA_934621665.1 uncultured Oscillospiraceae bacterium
CACGCCGCCGGACAAAACGAATTGATACTTTATTCCGCCGTGCGCGGCGGAACTCTACGAGGTTTTTCGACAGGCTGCCTGTCAACAGAAAAATTCGTTGGAGCATTACCGCGCGGCAATGCTCCAACGGAAAGCCTTTCTTATTGCGCTGTTTCCGGCGCAGCGAGCTCTGCCAGCTGCGTGGTCTCACGCAGCAGCTGCAAGCTGACGCCCGCCTGATTGAGCGACGTGATCGTGCGCACGGCGTCCTCGCCGCAGACAATCAGAACAGATGCCTCGGCGGCTTGCAGCTCGTCAACGGTTGGACGCGTATCGGGAATGGTAAACACGCGATAGCCTGCAAGGTGCTCTGCCTGCTGCGTCGTGACAAGCGCCATCAGCGTTTTGCAGAACAGCACGTCATACAGCGCATCGTTCGCAGCCTCCAGCGCTGCGGACACGTCGGCTGCATCCGGCGAAGCGGTAAGACCGATGCGGTGTCCGGCGGTATAGAGCTGCCGCACAAGATCCGGATTCTGCCGGATTTCATCCGCTGTCAGGAAAAACGCGGCTCGCAGGCCGTTGCGCTCAAGGACTGTTGATGCGTCGGCCATGACGGACACGTCGGTAATGGCCGGATAGACCGAAACGGGATCGTGCGTTACCTCCGGCTCGTCGGGCTCTGGATTGTCCGTTCCAGGCTGGGGATCGGTCGCATCGGGCTGGTCATACTGGCTGACGCGGTAGGATATGAGCGTTTCGGCGCGGTCAAGGAACACATCGTCATCATAGACCTCGCTGCCGGTTTTAAAGCGCAGCACCGGGTAGCCGTCGGCGCTGGTCAAAAGCGAGTAGGAAAGGCCGAAATGCGCGGCGCTTGTGGCGAGCGGGATATACAAAAGGCCGTTGCGGTAGGTGGTGAGTACGGTGCTGCTCTTGTCGTTTTCGTCGGTCAGCGTGTCGCTGTCCAGCTTGAAGATCAGGCGCTTTGTCCGCGTAAACAATACCAGCGTCTGCTCGGCGGCGTTATACGCCGGGACAACGCCGCCCGGCGCGGCGTCAAATACGGTATATGGCACATAAAGGCCGGTGGCGGCCTCGTGTGGCGGCGCAGTCAGCGTCAGGGGAATCGCATCGTCAACGGCAACAAAGAAAAACGTGGACGCGGCCGAAACCGGCACGCACAGCAAGCCAAGCAGCAGGCAAAGCGCCGTCAGAATACAGAAAAACCGCCGTTTTTTCATGAAAAGCCGCCTCCTTTCAAAATGTGAAAACAGTATACCACACAAATCACCCGCAGGCAAGGAAAAACCAGTTGCGCGCGCCGCGCGGCGTATGGTACAATGCAGAAAAAGCAGGGAAAACAGGAGGGTGCGCCGTGATACGGATTGAAAAGGAGAACTACTATCTGGATATTGCGCAGACGGTCTTGGAGCGTTCAACGTGCCTGCGCCGCTGCTATGGCGCAATCATCGTCCGCAACGATGAAATTGTCGCCACCGGCTATAACGGCGCGCCGCGCGGACGCAAAAACTGTTCTGACCTTGGCTGCTGCGTGCGCGAGCGGATGCAGGTGCCGCGCGGCGAGCGCTATGAGCTGTGCCGCAGCGTCCACGCCGAGGCAAACGCCATCATCTCCGCCGCGCGCAACGAGTGCATCGGCGGCACGATCTACCTTGTGGGCAAGGACGCGAAAAGCGGAGAAATTCTGGGCGACGCCACGTCGTGCTCCATGTGCCGCAGAATGATCATCAACGCCGGTCTTGCGCGCGTCGTCATCCGTAATACGCCAACAGATTTTACCGTGGTAGATGTGAACGACTGGATTGAAAATGACGATTCCGTACCGGAGGCGGCATTCGATCTGACCTGACGGCGAATAGCGCAGGGCAAAACCGGCAATACTTCCTATAAAAGCCAAAGGAGGAATTGCCATGGTAAAGGGCGTAACCCGGCAGGTGGTTGTCGTGCGCTCACCCGACCCGGAGCTGTTTGAACAGGCCATTTTTATCGTGCGCGGCGACGGCGCGCACACCATTACCGAGGAAGAGGTGCTTCGGCAGGCAAAGCGGGCCGCCGGCGGGTACGTAACCAGCCGCGTCGGCGGTGCGCGCGCGTCCGGCCGCATATGGCCGCGGATCGCATTTGCGGCATTGGGCGCGGCGCTGACGGGACTGCTCTGGGCACTGACGGTGCTTCTATAGTGCTGCCGCAGCAATACACAGAAATCAGAAACGGAAAATCGCCAAGCCAGGCGATTTTCCGTTTTTTGTTGTCTCGCGGCGGCATCTATGCTATACTAATTTTAATTTGCATGATTTGCGTCAGCACGCGCTGGCGCATTGGAGAAAAACATGAAACTGGGAAATCTTGAAATCAGCGGCCACACGGTACTTGCGCCCATGGCCGGCGTGACGGACTATGCGTTCCGCACGGTATGCGCCGGGCTTGGCGCAGCGGTGACGGTGACGGAGATGGTCTCGTCGCGGGCGCTTGTGTATCACGACCGAAAAAGTCTGAGCCTGCTGCGCAAAACGCCCGTGGGCATATGCGGCGCGCAGATCTTTGGCAATGACCCGTCGGTCATGGCTGACGGTGCGGCGCTGGCTCTGGAGGCAAGCGGCGCGGACTTTATTGACATCAACATGGGCTGTCCAATGCCGAAAATCGTCAATAACGGCGACGGCTGCGCGCTGATGCGCAATGTGGAGCTGGCGGCAAAAATCGTAGAGGCGGTTGTGCATGCCGTGCCCGTGCCGGTGACGGTCAAAATGCGCCGCGGCTGGGACAAGGGAAGCGTTAACTGTGTGGAGCTTGCCTGCGCTGTGGAGGCAGCTGGCGCGTCGGCTGTGGCGGTGCATGGGCGGACAAAGACGATGCTCTATTCCGGCGTGGCCGACTGGGATTGCATCCGCGCGGTGCGCGAGTCCGTCACGATCCCGGTTGTGGCAAACGGCGATATTTTCGACGCCGAAGCAGCACTTCGCTGCCGTGCGCGCTCGGGTGCAGATCTCTATATGATCGGGCGCAGCGCGTTTGGAAACCCCTGGGTGTTTTCACAGGTAGAGGCCGTGCTCTCGGGCAAAGAGCCGCCGGCGCTGCCGCCGCTTTGCGAGCGTGTTGATCTGGCGCTGCATCAGTTTCATCTGGCGCAGGAGGACAAGGGCGAGCACATCGCATGTCTTGAGGCGCGCAAGCACTTTGCATGGTATCTGCGCGGCGTGCCCTACAGCGGCTATTATAAGGAAAAAATTTCAGCCATCTCTGCGATGGATGACATTGATGCCATTGCAAATGGCATCAAACGCGATTTGAGGTGATCGTATGCGGGAGGAAGAACTTGTCCGCCGCGCTGCGTCTGGCGACGGCGACGCATTTGAGCAGCTGCTTCTGGCGCACCAGAAACAGGTGTATAATCTCTGTCTGCGCATCTGCTGCAACGAGACCGACGCGCTGGATCTGTCGCAGGAGGCGTTTATCCGCGCATGGCGCGGTCTGAGTCAGTATCAGTTTGATGCGGCGTTTTCCACGTGGCTCTACCGTCTGACGCGCAACGTCTGCATTGACTTTCTGCGCAGCAAAAACCGCCGCAAAACCGTCCCGCTTGTCTTTTCTGACGAGGATGGCGAGACGGAAGCGCCGCTTCCCGACAGCGCCCCCGGCCCGGAGGAGCTGGCAATTGACGCCGAGCGCCGCCGTGCGCTTACCGCCGCCATGGAACAGCTTTCGCCCGAGCACCGCGAAATTCTGACGCTGCGCGTGATAAACGGTCTTGCCTATGAGCGCATTGCCGAGATTCTTTCCGTCCGGACAGGCACGGTAAAGTCGCGGCTGGCGCGGGCACGGCTGGCTTTAAAAAATATTTTAAAAAATGGGAACCAAATGGATTTATTTACGTCAGAAGAAAGTGTGGAGGAGGTGTCGCTGCCATGAACTGTGAACAGGCGCTGGAGGCAATCAGCGCAAAACTTGACGGGGAGCTGGACGAGGCGGGCGTGCGGGAACTGGACGCGCACCTGGCCGGATGTCCCGAATGCCGCCGCATTTTTGAAGAACTCAAATCCATTGATGATTCCATGCAGGACTTGTCCGACAATGTGCCGGAGGAGCTGCGCACGCATGTGATGGCGCAGGTAGAAAAAGAGCCGCGTAGCGGAAAAAGGCAGCCAAAATGGCTTGCGGGCGCGCTTGCCGCCGCTGCGGTGGCCGCACTGATTCTGCTCAGCGCGCTTGGCGTGTTGGAAGCGCCGGGCTTTGGCCGCGGGACGCGCAGCAGCGCGTCGTTTCACTCGGCCGTGAGCGTGGAAAGCCGCGTACAGGGCTTTGGCTCGGGCGAGGCGTCGCTGCCGGAAGAATATGCCGGTCTTGCCGACCGATACGGCGCGCAGGTGCTGGCCATCTGGTCGCCGCAGGAAAGCTTTCCCGAGCTTGACGGTGCAGCGGCAGAGCCGCTCGGTGCGGGAACGCTGTATACGGTTGCGCCCGAAGTGCTTTCGCAGATGATGCAAACCTATGCAAAGAGCACGTCAGTGGAGATGCAGCTGTATTTTCCGTCGGGTGAGGCGTCACAGACGACTGCGTACGTGCTTCTGATTCCGGCAAAATTTTAAAGCAATGCCGCAGGCTTTCGCTGCACGCATGATAAAAGCTCTTTCCCGGCTGCGCCGCGCAGCGCAATTGTGGGAAAGGGCTTTTTCCATATTTACAGGCCAAAATATGAACTTTTTGCGTACCAGTTGACAGACGGCACGTTTTATGAAAAAATAGATATTGAGATTATAGAAAAGCGGGTGTCTGCATGAGTGAAAAAGCATTCCGAACCGGTAAATGTCCCAAATGCATGGAGGAGCTGACCGTCCCCGAGGATTTGGCGTCATTTTCCTGTATGTACTGCGGCGCGCGCCTGTCGCAGGACGATCTGATTACGCCCGAGATGGAACAGGCCGCACAGGCGATTACACCGGATGAGGCGGAGGCTGCTTTCTGTGATGCAGCGGCGCAGCTGGCCGGCTGTGTCAGCGGCTATCCGGGCTATAACCGAAAAATTACACGCGACGAATTTGTACCTGCGTTTGAAATTTATGAAGCCGGCTGCGCGCCGGTATTCCGCGCGCTTGACCGCGCCATCAGCAGTCAGAGCGCGTGCCGCGAGGAGCTGCTTGCGCGCGCAGCAAAGAAAATGCTGGACGATCTGGAGCGCGGCTGGAAAGCGGATAAGCGCTGGAAGTCGAAGCAGGGTCAGACGGCTATGCTGGAGGATGACAAGATTATCATCGCCATTTTTACCGTCCCCATGGTGCGGCGCATGGCACTTCCCAGCAGCGAGGACTTCTGCAAGGTGCTGCAAAGCGAATGGGTTGCGCGCTATCCGAAGTCGCCGTTCTATCTTGGCGACTATGACTCAATTGCGGGTGGTTTCCGCAAAAAATTCCTTGGTCTGTGCTTTATCACAACCGCCGTGTGCGAGGCCGAAGGGCTGCCCGACGACTGTGCGCAGCTGACGGCGTTCCGCGCGTTCCGCGACGGATATCTGCGCGCGTGTCCCGACGGCGCAGCGCTGATTGACGAGTATTATAACATTGCGCCGGGCATCGTCTCATGCATCAATGTGTGTGAAAACCGCGCGGAGAAATACGCCGAGATCCGCAAAACGTATCTGGATGCGTGCTATGATGACATTCTTGCCGGACGCAACGAGAGCTGCAAGCAGCGCTACACCGAGATGGTGCGCGCGCTGGAAAAGCAGTATCTTTCATAGTTATTTGCTTCCGGCGGCCTACTTTTTCTGTTGCGCCAGAAAAAGTAGACAAAAAGAAGCGCAGGAAGCGTCAATCAGCGCGCTTGCGCGCGGACTTTTTGATACGCCCTATTCGGGCGCAGATTTGCCAGTATTCCGATGGCTTTTTGTACTGATGAATGTACTACACGCAATAGTCGATAGCCAGAAGCAGATTTTATTTCTGCTCTGTAGTCGAAATACTGTATACATCACCGGTCGTGCGCTTGTAGGGGCGGATGGCGAGCGCAGCCGTCAGCGACTTAAGGAGCGCTACGGATGCTACCCACCCCTATGGGTACGGTGATAATTGTGAACACGGGCGGACAGAGTCATCCACCCCTACGAAATATTTGAAAATTGAAACGCACCTGCGTTTTTACCGGAAATTTCCCGGCGAATACGCAGGTGCGTTTCATTTCACTTTCAATATCTTGGCAGTTCCTTTTTCAGCACATGCTTACCAAATGGGAAGCTCAGCGCGTACAGCGCCGCCACCGCTACGGTGAGCACTGCAAAAATCGTATAGAACGGCCGCGTGCCGACCCGTGCAATCAGTCCGCCGGCACAGGCGTTACCAACCATGATGCCGATCGCACCGGCAATGGTATAGAGTGTATGCGCCGTGGCGCGCAGCTCAGGCGGTGCAATATAGTAGATGTAGTTAAAGCCGCAGGAGAACGTCAGGCTGTTGGCAAAGCCAAAGAAGATTCCGCACAGCAGCAGCGCCGCCAGCGAGTGCGACATTCCCTGCCCCATCGTGGTGACGGCGAACAGCACGCCGCCGGCAATCAAAAGCGTTTGCAGCGAGAACTTTTTGCGCAGCGGAATGAGCGCCGCCAGCATCGGAAGCTCCAAAAGCGCCTCCCAACCGACAATCAGTCCCACCTTTGCCGAGTCAATGCCCGAATCTGACAGGATATAGGGCAGGAACACATATGGCGGGTTGATGAAAATATTCAGCGCAAAGTAAAACGCCATCAGCGCCACAAAGTAATAGTTACCAAACAGCCGCCCGATGCGGATATCAGCCTTGGCCGGACGCTGCTTTTCCTCCACTTTTACATCGCGCATCGTCAGCGCATACAGCGCTGCCACCAGAAGCAGCGCGCCGCTGACATAGTACGTGATCTCCACCGCGCGGCGCTGGCTCATTACAGCATAGAGCGTGGTGACAAGCAGGCTTGCAAGGACGCTGCTGAGAAACGAACCGATTGAGCCGCCTGCGCGTGCCGTTCCATAGTTAAACTGTTCACAATACGCGCCGCGCACAATCCAGTTCTCCACCAGTGAGCACACCGGCCCGCGGAACACGCAGGCAAGCGGCCACCATACAAGTGCCAGCGATATTCCACAGACGGTCAGATTCGATGACAGCGGGAACAGCAAAAAGCACACCGCCGTCAGCACCAGCGTCGCCACAGTCACCCATTTAACCGTGCGCAGGCGGTCGCTGATGCGCCCGGCGATAAAGTTGCCGAGCATACCGGTCGCCGCGGCCGCGCTGCTGACATAGCCGATGGTCTGTGAGCTGACGCCAAGCGACTGAAGATAGACCGTCAGATAATTTCCAAAGTAAAGTCCGAGCCAGAACAGTACCGCCAGCGTTCCATAGCGGAACGTGCTGGATGAAAGCAGGCTCTTTTTCTGATTTAAATCCGTCATAAATACACCGTTTTACCGTTCCGGCAGCCGGGGTCTTCCCGGCTGCCGGAGAGTTTTATTTGCTGTTTTTACAGATAGACTGCGGCAAGAAATCCGGCAAAGGCCGCTGCCAAATCAGTCTTTCGGCCATGCAAGGCGCATGATGCTGCGGATAAAGTCATGCATCGGCTCCTGCATCGCCATCATCAGATCGCTCATACGCGGACGGATTTCGCCCTTGTCCATAATCTGTTTTGCAACCTCATACAGCTTCAGCTTGTAGCCGGTTGCATAGTTCAGCTTGTTGATGCCGCGCGCAAACGCCGCTTTCAGCTGATCCTCGGGTACGCCCGTGCCGCCGTGCAGGACGAGGGGGATATCGGTTGCGGCATTGATCTGCTCCAAACGGTTCAGATCCAACTGCGGCGCAGAAACGTAGCTGCCGTGCGCCGTACCGATGGAAATGGCGAGGAAGTCAACGCCCGTGCGGTCGATGAACTCGAGCGCGTTGTCAACGGTGGTGAAATTGTCGGCGTTTTTATAGTCGCTCTCGCGCGAGGCAATGCCCACGTGGCCGAGCTCACCCTCAACGTCGATGCCCAGCGCATGGCAAGTCTTGACAACCTCCGCCGTCTGGCGGACGTTTTCCTCAAAGTCCAAATGCGACGTGTCAATCATCATGCTGGTAAAGCCGCCCTTGACCGCCTCCATACAGGTGGCAAAGTCCGGGCCGTGGTCAAGCATCAGGCCGACGGGAACGCTGACCTTGGAAGCAAGGTCGTGCGTGACGGCGGCAAACGTGCTCAACGGCATCATGACGCGGTCGCCCGGATAGATCATCATAATGACGGGGACTTGCTCCTCCTCAGCCGTCTCAATGATCCACTTGATGCTCTCCAGATTAAACGCGTCAAAGCCGATGACGCACTTTTTCTGCTGGTCTGCGTACTTCAGAATTTCTACTGCTCTTTCAAGTGCCATATTTGTTTACTCCTTTGGTGTGCACCGTTACATTGGATGTTCCGCTTCAATGCCCAGATATTCGCACGCGTCCTCCAGCACAGAGGCGTAGCTGCCATAGAGGGCAGAGATATGATGAATGTATGGGCCTTTTACAAGACGCCGCTCCCACTCCGGCCAGTTCTTTGTCTCAAGCCAGAGATAGTTGCCATTTGTCACAGGGCCATCCACGCCCTTGCCCTCGCCCATGAACAGGCGGTACCTGCCGTGGCTTCCGCCAAAGCGGCAGACCGTGACGTGCTCGTGTGCCAGTTCAAACTGCCCGAGGCACATCTCCATGCGCGGCTTGACGCCGGGCATGGCCATGCTGCTGGGGCACGGGCCGCAGTGCCACAAAAGCTCCGCGTTGTCATTTGTCGGGTGGCGAATGGTCATATCAGCCAAGAATGTGGGCTTCTGCCACAGCGCCGCCGCCGCCAGAAGCGTGGAGGAAATTGCGCCGTGAATGTCACACTCGCACGCGACGGGAAGCCCGCGCTGAATAAGGTCTGCAAAGCCCGCACAGGGCATGATGCCGAACGGAACGCTGAACGTGCGCCAGCATTCGCTTGCAAAGCAGCTGAGATTGTACTTTTCCGCGAAGTTCAGGAACGCCGCCTCCATGGCCGCGATTTTCTTCACCTGCTCCGGCTGCATTTTTGACACGTCATAATCGCGCTTGAGTCCCTCGTGAATCTCATCCGCGCGCGCATCACCCTCGTCAAGGATGCGCTGGATTTCCATCATCATCTCAGTATAGTCAATCGTCACGATCTGCGCGCCAAAGCGCTCGGTCAGTTCGCATTCATTGACCTCTACCGTCAGGAACGTGCGCGGACGAACGCTGATCTGGCCGATGCGCAGGCGGCTGAACGCCTTTACAACGCTTGCCACGCGCACAAAATGCTCCACGCCCTCGTCCAGTTTTTCCGAGTCCAGCCAGCAGTTTTCAAGGTATGTAAACGGCACGTTGTAGCGGTCAAGCACCATTCCCGACGCAAACAGGCCGCACTGGGTATCCGTCTGTCTTGCCCCGGTGGGAGGGGGCGTTTCATCGCGGGGACCCCATAAAAGCAGCGGCTTGCCTACAAGCTTGCCAAGCAGCGCCACGGCTTCCTCTGCGCCAAAATTCACGTGCGGGACGATCACTGCGTCCACGCCCTGCTCAATAAAGTACTTCGCAGCTCTTTCCGCATCGGAGGGAAAAATCATCAGCCCCTCGTCATTCAGAAAGTCGACCGTCACAACCGACGCGCCAAGCTTTTCGGCAATCGCGCGGATGCGCGCCTCCACGGCGGCCTTGCGCTCGTGTGCAAAATGCAGCTCAAAGTCCCGTGTATCTCTTCTGGTCGGTGCAAGGCCGATCACCATTTTTTTCTCCATGTCTCTCTCCTGTTGTCTCAGTTCGGGCCGTCCATTTTCGCAAAGCACATTGCGTCCGTGTCGGTCTGAAGCTCTACGTGCGGCGCGCGCACGCACGGCTCGGCCTTGATGGAAAGCACAGCGCTTTCAAGTCCGTCACTCTCCGCCGTAACCGTAATCGTCCCCGGCTGCGTTGTTGTGCGCAGCACCAGCTGGCACAGGCCGTGGAACAGCCGCCGCTCCGGCACAGTCGCACCAACGGCGTCATACGGATCGTCGTTCGACACTGCAAGCAGCGTTGCCGGACCGCTCACGCGGAATCGGACGTTATTTTCCGCCCACAGTGCGTCGTTTCCGTTTTCATCCGCCGCGCCAACCGTAACAATCAGCGCATCCGTGCGGTTTGCGCGGAGCGTCTGCTTCTGCGCGCGAAGCGTCAGGCGTACAGGCGCGCCGGTTGTGACAATCACGTCCTCTGCAACAGCCTTGCCCGCGCGGTAGGCAACCGCTTTCAGCTCGCCCGGTGCGTATGTCACCTTGAATGTGGTACGGCGATAGGGATTGACCGTCCGCTTTTCCAGCAGTGCGCCGTTGAGATACAGCGCCGCCTCGTCGCAGTTGGTATAGACCTTTACGTCGATGGCTTCGCCCTCGCGGCCATCCCAGTTCCAGTGAACCGGCCAGATTTTCGCAAACGGTGTGCGCTCGTCCCACATCTGCTTATAGTACCATGTGTTCTCCTTTGGCTCGCCAGTGGGTTCAATGATGCCGCTGCGCGAGAAGATGCGCGGCCAGCCGCGCGATTCTCCGCGATAGCCGAACGCCACCCACTTAAACATGCCCATAAAATACGGGCGCGTATTGACCGCTTCCCAGTCCTCGCCGCTGCCGTCGCCCATGATGCCATAGGGCAGCATCTTGCCGCCGATTTCCGACGAAACAAGCGGAACATTCGGGAATTTGGCGTGAATTTCATCAAACTGCTCGGTCAGATAGTTGATACCGATCACATCAGACACGCCCGCAACGCCGCCCTCTTCGGTGCAGCCGCCGCTCATGGCCATCATGATGGGACGATAGTCGTCATATTTTCTGGCGGTGAACATCATGCTTCGCATAATGCCCTGTCCGCGCTGCGTGCCCTGAATGGGTTCTTCGTTTGCCATCGACCACATGACGATGCACGGATGGTTGCGGTCACGCACCATCATGTGCTCCAGTTGGCGCAGCCCCTCCTCCGAGCTGTCAAACCAGCGGTTTTCGTCCATGACCATAATGCCAAGGCGGTCGCACAGATCAAGCACCTCAGGCGTGGGCGGATTGTGGGAGCAGCGATAGGCGTTGCAGCCCATGTCCTTTAAAATCCGCATCCGGTACTCTCGCACGTCATCGGGGACGGCTACGCCAAGATTTGCGTGATCCTCATGCGCGCATACGCCCTTGAGCTTGATAGGCTGGCCGTTGAGGAACATTCCGTTGATTGTATACTCGATCGTGCGGAAGCCGAACGTCACAGGGTATGCGTCAATGACCTCGCCGTTCTGTACAATCTCGGTGGCCATGGTATACAGGTTCGGTTCGTCCACCGACCAGAGCTTTGGGTCGGTAACCGTCAGCGCCATTTGGCTCTTTGTGGCCGTGCGCGGCTGCGCCGAAATCATCTGCTCGCCGGAGGCAACCGTCTTGCCGTCCGCGTCCTCAATGTGGCAGCGGACACACACGTCCTGCGGCGCGTAGAGGATGCTCTTCACGTCGTTTTCAACGTTTACGCGCCATGTGCCATCATCCTGACGGCGCGCGTCAACAAAGCTTCCCCAGTTGTCTACACTGATGGGGGCGGTTTTGATCATCCACACATGCCGGTAGATGCCCGCGCCCTCATACCACCACGCCTCAAAGTCCTTTGTGTCCACATACACCGAAACCTCGTTGAGAAGCTCACCGTATTCGGCAAACTCGGTGATGTCCACGCAGAACGACGTGTAGCCGCAGAAATTCCGATAGACAAGATGTCCGTTGACCCACACGGTTGCGTGCGTGACAACGCCGTCAAACTGAATCTGAATCCGCTTGCCGCGGTCGGCCTCGGTCAGCCGGAACAGCCGCCGATACCAGCCGTTATTGCGGCGGATGTAACCCTCGGCGTCGCTTGCGCTAAAGTCCACGCCGCCCGCAATGGCATAGTCGTGCGGCAGATCGACCAGCTCCCAGTTCATATCATAGAAGCTGGGCGCAGCCGGGCCAACCGCCCGCTCTGCCTTGGTATGCAGATAGTAGAAGTTCAGATTGTTCGGTATCGGGCGTTCAAAATTATCCAGATGGAAGCGCCACGCAAAATCCATCGAGCGTTTTTCGCGCATATGATGATCCTTTCTGTTCATTTTCAGATGCGGGCATTGGCCCGCATCTGAAATGCAATAATTAGCCTACAAATTCGTGATACTGCTCCGTCCAGACGGCGCTGTAGATATTGCCCTCAGCGTCCCATGCCTGCTTGACGGCAGCGTTCCATTCATCCTCGCCCCATTCGCCGGTGACAATCTTGGCGCAGGCCTCGTTGATGGTGGTGTTGGAGTCGCCGGAGAGGAACTCGGCCTCTGTGCCGGTCATGTCATATGGCACGAACCAGTCGCAGGCTTCGACAATGTCGAGCGAGTTGATTTTGGTCTGAAGCGCCTTGACCTGAGAGGCTTTCCAGTTGGCGGGGTCGATATACTGGCTGCAATAGGTATCGTCGTCATACCATTCGTTCAGCAGGTAAACGCCCAGATAGAGATCGGAATAGTTATCAACCAGCTTGAACTCGGCCTTGGTGTCGTCCACATAGTTCCAGGTCACGCCCTCTTCGCCACGGGCACAGAGCATATAGTTATCCTCGTTTTCAAACATCCAGTTGAGAAGCTTTGCCGCCCACTTGGCGTTCTTGCTGCTTGCGTTCAGGACCAGCTCCGGCTGATAGACGGGGTTCGAGCCCCATGCGTTGCTGCCACCGGCAGGGAAGTCGGTCAGGTTGTCAAGCGAAACCCACTCAACCTTGGCGTCGGGGTCGTTTTCAAAGATCGTCACAGAGGAGGAAACGCCTGCGTTATAGGGGTTCGTCCAGCCGCCCACGCGGTTGGCTGCGATCAGATCAAAACCGTCCTGAATGCTCATGGTCTGATAGTCGGCGTACAGCCAGCCCTTGTCGTACCACTTGTTAAGCTCGGCGAGCAGCTGATAGCAGTTTTCGTGCATATACCACGGCATGATCGTACCGTCACTGGTCAGATAACGGTCACCGAAGAAGCCAAGGTAGTACGGTCTGAGGTTGGAGATTTCGCCGGACATGAACGTCATCATGGGGATTTCGTTGTCGCTGCCGTTGAGGTTCTCATCCAGAACGCCCTGGAAGTAGGCTTCCAGTTCTTCCATGGTGGTGGGGCACTCCATGCCCAGCGCGTCCAGCCAGTCCTTACGGATTGCGGGGACATACTGCTTGGAGAAGTATTCCTTTCTGGGGAGCGCATAGATTGAGCCGTCGGCCAGCGTGCAGCCTTTGAGGGATTCATCGTTCAGACGGTTTGCAACGTTCGGCATATAATCGAGATAGTCATTCCAGGACTGAAGCGCGTTTTTCTGATAGTACTGATTCCAGTTGCCCGCGTCCTGCGTGATGTTCAGAACATCCCACTCGTCGCCGGTGGCAATCATCAGGTTGACCTTTTCCGACCAGGAGTCGGTGGGAATGACAATAACCTCAAAGTCAACGCCGGAAGCCTCGCGGATTTTCTGGTAGACAGCCTCGTTGGTGGACTTGTTTTCAATGTCGTTCAGGCCGCGGATGACAAACTTGACGGGCTCGGTCTGAACCTCATCGTCGCTCGCGTTATCAGCGGGCGTATCGGCTGCGGTATTGCCGGAATTATCAGCGGGGGTCGTGCTGTCGTTTGCGGGGGTAGTGTCTTTCTTGGCACAGCCGCCCATGACCGCCACGGTGGAAAGGGTCATGATCAGGCAGAGCACCAGTGCAAGCGTGCGACGCCACTTGCCGTTGAGTTTGCTGCTGTTTTGATACATTTTTTCATTCCTCTTTCATGATTATTTTTTTGCCGCACACCGCGCGGCCGGAACACATTTTTATCCCTTGACCGAGCCGACAAGGACGCCCTTGACAAAGTATTTCTGGATAAAGGGATAGACGCAGAGGATTGGGAGCGTTGCCACCACAATACAGGCCATGCGGATGGCCTCGGCGGGTGGCTTGTCAACAGAGCTTGCCGCCGACAGGTCATAGACGTTTGCGCTGGCAATGAGCCGCTGGAGCAGGTACTGAATCGTCCACATATCCTTGTTGGAGACGTAGAGCATCGAGTCCCACCAGGTGTTCCAGTGGAACACCGCGTAGAACAGCGCAATCGTCGCAATCGACGCCATGGAAAGCGGAATGATGATCCTGACCAGAATCAAAAAGTCATTCGCGCCGTCAAGCCGCGCCGATTCCTCCAGTGATTCGGGAATCTGCATGAAGAAGTTGCGAAGAATGATGAGGTTGAACGGGTCAACCAGATGCGGCAGAATATACACCCAGAAGTTGTTTGTCAGCCCCAGAGACTTGATCAGCAAAAAGTTTGCGACCATGCCGCCGGAGAACCACATCGTAAAGGTGATGAGCACCGTCAGGACCTTTCTGGCCGGATAGTCCTTTTTGGAAAGCGGATACGCCAGAAGCGCCGTAACCAGCACGTTTAAAAGCGTACCGATGACCGTCCGGAGAATTGTGACCAGATAGGAGTTCCAGATACTCGACGATGTCAGGATGTATTTGTAGCCCGACCAGTCAAACTTGTGCGGAATCAGCCGCAGAGGATTGAGCGCGCGCTCTGCGTCGCTCATCAGCGAGTGGCCGAACACATAGATCAGCGGATACAGCATGATTGCGCACACCAAAACCATAAACAGGTGGTTGACGAAGTAAAATACGCGTTCGCCCTTTGTAATTCGTTTCATGTTGCTCTCCTTTCCGCCTTAGAACAGGCCGCTTGAGCCAAGCTTCTTCGTGGCCTTGTTTGTCAGCAGAATCAGCAGCAGCGAGACAAGCGACTTGAAGAAGCTGACCGCCGTTGTATAGGAGAAATTGCTGTCCACGATGCCCACGCGATAGATGTAGGTGTCAAATACGTCCGCCACCTCATACACCGCCGGGCTGTACATCGTGTAGATCTGCTCAAAGTTATCGGACAGAATCCGTCCCATCTGCAAAATCAGCATGATGGCGATAATCTCGCTGATGGCGGGGAGAGTAATACGAAAGATCTGCTGGAACTTGTTCGCACCGTCCAGCTCCGCCGCCTCATACTGCTGAACATCGACGTTGCTGATGGCGGCCAGATACACAATTGTGCCATAGCCCACCGTTTTCCACAGTTCGCTCAAAATCAGCAGCGCACGGAAATACTTTGTCGAGGTCATAAAGACGATGGGCTTGATGCCAAACTGACTGAGCAGCGCGTTGAGCGGTCCCTCCGTACCGACCAGAATCTGAAGCAGTCCCGATACGACGACCCACGACAGGAAATAGGGCATATAGGTGATGGTCTGCGTGGCCTTTTTAAATGAGCGGATGCGAACCTCATTGAGCAGCACCGCAAGAATAATCGGCGCGGGGAAGCAGAACAAAAGCCGCAGGAGACTCAGAGAGATTGTGTTCTTCATCAGGCGCGGGAACTGGTTTGAGGAGAAGAACGTTTTAAAGTGGCGCAGGCCGACCCAGTCCGCATCAAAGATGGCCTTGATGCCGCCAACCGCGCCCTTGTAGTTTTTAAACGAAATGATCAGACCGTACATCGGCAGATACTTGAATACGAGGAAGTACAAAAGTCCTGGCAGCACCATCAGATGGAACATCCAATAGCGGGAGAAGAACGTCCGGAATTTATATCCGAAGCTCTCACGCTCTGCCAGCGTCCTCGGTTTGGAGCTAGTTGTCGATTTTGCCATGTTGGTTTCCTCTCTTACTGTTCAGCCGCAGTCTTTCGATAGACGGACACGCCGTTCTGATATACCTCGGTCACGTTGCGCACGTCGGAAATGTTTTTGGATGGATCGCCCGCCACAATCAGAAGATCGGCAGCCAATCCCGGCTTTACCGCACCGGTCACGTCGCCCAGATCCAGAACTCTTGCCGGATTTTCCGTAGCGGTCTGGATGGCCTGAAGCGGCGTAATGCCGTAGTCCACCATGTATTCCAGCTCCCGGTACGTGATCACGCCCTCGCTGTCCGCCGGAACGTCCGTACCGGCCAGAACCGTCACGCCGGTATCATAGAGCTTCTTAAAGTTTGTGCGATAGGCCTCTGCCGCGCGCTGATAGCTCTTTGCCGCCGCGTCGCTGCGTCCGGCAAACTTCTTTGCCACCTCAGAGTAGACCATCATTGTCGGCGTCCATGCAATGCCTTTATCGCGCATCGTCTCAGCCTGATCCACGGTCATATACGTTCCGTGCTCAATGGTGTCAACGCCTGCGTCGATGCACATCTGCACGGTGCAGTGCATTCCGGAGTGGACGGCCACCTTGTGCTTTCTGCGGTGGCACTCATCCACCGCCGCGTTCAACTCCTCCTGCGTAAATTCAGGAATTTCCTCGCGGCGGCTGGTCAGCAGCTTAATCCACTGCGCGCCGTCCATGATGTTCTGGCGCACGCGCTTGCGAAGCGCCCACGGGCCGTCAGCAATATCACCGCCGTCTGGGAATTCGCTTCCGTGGCCGCCGGTCATGCAGATGCCGTTGCCGCAGGGAATGATGCGCGGGATGGCTGTGGAGATATAGCCGTTTTCCTTTGCCCAGACAAGGGATGCAACAAGCTTATTCTTGTCCGCCACCGAGCGCAGCGTCGTCACGCCAAGCGTCAGCGCCTGCTCGGCGTTGTGAAGCGTTGCGTAGGCGTGTGCAAAGTCGCTTCCAGCAAAGCCGAACGGCTTATTAAAGGCGCTGATGTGCACATGCATATCAATCAGTCCCGGCATCAGCGTGCAGCCGGGATAGCACACATCGGGCGTTTTGCCCTCTGCCGTCAAGGTGGCCATCGGAATGATACGGACAATTTTGCCGCTCTGCCTGCTGATTTCCACCACATGGTTTTCCAGCACGGTTTTCCCGTCGCCAAGAATTACTCTGTCCGCCGCAAGGATCATGTTCTGCTCCCCCATTCAATCGTTTCCCCAAACCGCACGCGCAATCCGTTTATTTCCCTGCGCGGGCGGCTTAAATTCCGTTCTGCGCAAAGCGCAGCGTTGTTTCGCTGTGTCGTGTTTCGCCCGCCTTGAGGTACGGCATCTCGCCAAGCCCCGAGTGCAGGCAGTCGCTGAGATACATCGGCTCAAAACAGATACCGCAGCGGCCGGTATAGACCGCGCCGTCCTTGCCCGGATAGCGCATATCGCCAAAGTCCGCCAAATATACGTGCACGCATGGCATATCTGTATAAACCGACATCGAAAGTCCTGATTTTAACTCGGTCAGCACGGCGGCAGGCTCGCCGCTGCGTACATCCAGTGCAAAATCGTGATCAAGGTCGCCGTCCAGCTGCGCCGCGCGCTCAGACAGCATTGCACCGGCCGTGAAGTCCATCGGCGTGTTTGCCACGTCAAGCAGCTTCCCAGACGGCTTTCCGCCGCAAAGCGGCTGATAGCGGTGCGATAAGAGCTTCAGATGCTGCGCGTCCGCGTTGCCCGCGCCGTTTCCAAGTAAATTAAAATACATATGGTTGCTGATGCCGCAGATGGTATCCGCATCGCTCGTCACGTCGTATTCCACGCGGACGGTGCTGCCCGCCAGCAGCCGGTATGTTACATCCAGTGTCAGCGTGCCGGGATAACCCTCCTCGCCGTCGGGACTGACGTAGCGGTAGCGAATGCAGTCCGTCTCCAGATGCACTGTCTGAAATACCCGCTTGTCAAAGCCGCGGCAGCCGCCGTGTGCGTGATCATCGCCGTGGCTGCGGCTGAGTGAAACCTCCCGGCCGCCCCGCGTATAGCTTGCGCCGCAGATTTTCCCCGCATAGCGCCCAAGCGTCGCGCCAAACATCGGTCCTTTTTCCAGCTGCGCCGAAAGCTTGCCAAAGCCCAACAATACATCGCGTCCGGCCACCGTCATGGCGACCGCCGACGCGCCGAGATTTGTCACCGTCAGCGAAATGCCATCCTCGCCGCGCAGCGTATACAAAAAGACTTCCTGCCCATCGGCAAAAAATCCAGCGCCTCTTACGTCCAGTTCTTTCATATCCGCACTCCTTAAATCAGGCTGTGCGCCGCGTAATATGCCTGCCACTTCTCAGACAGCGCCGTGTCAATTTCACCGGTTTCCAAAAAGCGCATCACGGTTTTCAGATCGGGAATACCCGCACGCCCGCCCGGGACGGTGCACTTGATTGCCGACACTGCCGAGGAAAAACGCGCCGTTTTCTCCGCGCTCCAGCCCTGAAGCAGGCCGTAAATAAACGCGCCGTGGAACGTATCGCCCGCGCCGGTGGAATCGGCCACGCGGATACCCGCAAACGCGGGCAGCCGGAAAAAGCCGTCCTTGCTCACGCCTGCGCAGCCCTTTGCGCCAAGCGTCACAACCGCAATCTCGCATCCGCGCGTGCACAGCTGACGAAGTCCCTTTTCCAAAGCCTCGTCGCTGCGCGCCGCGCCGAACATTCCCTCGAAGAAGAACTCAGAGCAGATAAATACGTCGATCATCGGAAGCATCTGCTCGGTTGCGGCATTATAGCGGTCGGCATCATACACCGTCTTGCCGCCCGCCGCATGAATCCACTGCGCCGCGCATTTTGATGCGTCGCTTGCATTCCACAGGTGCAGATACTGCGCATTTTCAATCAATTTCCGGTCAAGCTGCTCAGGCTTTACCGTGGGCATATCGTATTTTCCGATAAAGCTACGCCCGCCGGTCGACTGCTCAGCGAGGCAGATTGTAAGGTTTGTTTTCTGGTTAAGCACCGTCATATAATCGGTGCATACGCCGCAATCATCCAGCTCCTGTCTGCAAAAGCGTCCCGCGGCGTCGTCACCTACCGTACACATCAGCGCGCATGGCACGCCAAGACGGCTGAGCGCCACCAGCGCGGTCGGCACTTTACCGCCACCCTGACTGGTTGTGTGCAGCAGCGCCGCGGCCATGTCGGTAGCCGGGATTTTGTCTGTCGCGGCGGTAAAATCAAGGCACAAATCGCCAATACCGACAACTTTGATCTCCTGATTCATTTACGCTCCCCGCATTCTGCGATTTCAATCTGCTCGTCTCCTGACAGCATTACAAACCTGGTGTCGTTTCCAAATGTGAACGCCGGAAGAATCAGCAGTACATCCACCGGCTGCTCCTCCACGGCAAACTGCGCGCCGTGCACCACGCCCGGATTCAGCCGCACCAGCGTGCCCTTGGGCGCGCGGAACGCGTGAAGCTCCGCCGCAAAGGGATTGCCTGGCACGGGGCTTCCCACGAAAAACAGGCAGTCGCCGTTCATCGGCAAAAAACCCTCGCTTGTAAAGCAGTGGTATTCCAGCATCGTTGCCACACACTCATTTCCCACACGGGCAAGTCCCGCTGTGGTCACCGTCTGCCCCAGCGGCAGCTGCATCAGGTCTGGATAAAAACCTGCGCCGTCTCCGGTCTCATAGAGGTTGACGTATTCGCCATAGGGGCGGAACGCTTCCGGCGTCAGCGGCTCAACTACGATTTTTTTCATTCTGTCTCTCCGAATTAACCGAAAATTTGATGATACGTCTCGTCAAATTTCGCAAAGCACTCGGCAGGCAGCAGCGTATCAAACGCCTGTGCGTTTCTTCTGGCGCGCGCCTCGTTTTTTGTGCCAACCAGCGCGGAGGTCATACCACTCTGCGCGATGACCCACTGAATCGCGGCGTCGGCGGTGGAGATGCCGTGCTGCGTGGCTGCTGCCTCAACCACGTCCACCAGCTTGCGGCAGCGGCTGAATTCCGGCTCTTTGAGGAACGGATAGAAGAATGTACGGCGGTCGCCCTCGGCAAAGGTAGGCTCAGTCTTATACGCACCGCTCAGCATACCGCCGGCAAGAGACGCATATGACAGCACGCCGACTTTGTTTTCATCGCAGAACTTGACCAGATTTTCATTCTCGCGCGTCAGCATCGAATAACGGAACTGCGCACAGTCAATCGTGCCATACTGCATAGCCTCGGCCAGCTCCTCCTGCGAGTAGTTGGACAGGCCGATCATACGGATCTTGCCCTCCTTACGCAGCTCTTCCATCGTGCCGATGCTCTCGGCAATCGGCGTGTTGGGATCTGGATAGTGGAAGAAGAAAAGGTCAATGTAATCAGTTTTCAGGCGGCTGAGCGATTCATCCACGTCATGGCGGATGGCCGCGGCCGAAAGATCGTGATCCATATTGTTGATGGCAGGGTTAAAATGTGCGCCGCCCTTGGTAGAAAGGATAACCTTGTCGCGTCGGCCCTTGAGCGCCTCGCCCACGATGTTCTCTGAACGGCCCGCACCATAGCTTGCCGCCGTGTCAACGAGTGTAATGCCGCTGTCAAGCGCAGCATGGATGATCTTCACCGCCTCCTGCTCGTCAACCGCACCCCAGACATTACCGGCCAGTTCCCACGTGCCGAGCGCCACACAGGAGCATTCAATCTCCGTCTTACCAATTTTACGATACAGCATAAAACCCTCCAAAAATTTCGCGTTTGCGTTCTATTTGTTAATTTTGTACGAAAAGCAGGTAGTAAAATTGTGCATATCGTTTGTCATTCTTGTTGACAAACCGAAATCAAACCGTTATAATGTGAATAAATCGACAAAAACCACCGTTTTCTTGGTGAATTTTCGCAAGTTTCTTCGCTGCTCCGGCTGGATTTGTTATCCACAGTATACGGCAGCGCATCGTATTTGTCAATATAGTTATCAAACTAAATTTATTTATGTGTATTCACGTAGGAGGTTACACATGCATTTCTCGCTGCATTCACTCTTTAGCCTGCCCGATTTTGGTAAAACGGGCGCGCAATCGCTCCCACAAACGCGAAAAGAGCTTTTCTTTTCCGTTCTGCATCAGTATCGGTTTTCCATCTTCCTTTTCAGTCTTGGCTGCGCAGTACTGCTTTTGCCCGCTGAAATCTGGACGTTTGTGCATCTGCTGCTCCTCAAGCGCTATCTGACCGTACCGGAGGCTACGCTCCCGTCCGGCTGGCTCAGCCGCTATCTCCTCGTCCTCATTCCACTGACCGCCGTCTCTGGCCCGTTTCTGGCAGGTCCTGTGCGCATCATCCGCAACTGGGCGCGCGGCGAAAGCGCAAATCCCGTCTGTGTCTTTCAAGAAGCAGTCAAAACCAGCTGGAAGCAGACGCTTCTTCTGACGTTTCTCACGTCATGTCTGCCGCTGCTGCTCTATTCCGTCGTGCTCTACCGTCAGGCCTCCGGCACCGGCATATTGGCAACCGTTATTTTCTGGGCGCTCATTATCATCAGCGTTCTGTGGCTTTTGATGCTGCCGCTGCTGTTCGTCATCGCCGTGACGTACGACCTGCCATTTTCCCATATTCTCTGGGACGGCATATACCTGACGTTTCGCCATTTTGGCCGCGCGCTCAAGCGCTTTTTGCTCTCGCTCATCCCGCTGGCGGTGCTGCTGTTCGCGTGCGCGGCATATCCTTATGCATTCGCGTTGCTCACCGCGCTGTATTTTGCGCTGTACGTACTGTTTTTTTATGGTCTGCACGCGCTGCTTAGCGCATCGTATGCAAACGAGGTCTGTGAAAACGAGCTGAACATTCACATTCCCGGCACACTCGGACAAAGCTTGAGTCCGCGTGCAAAAACGGCGTTCCGGGTTAACCCGGAACGCCGTTTTGTCGTTTTCTGTTCAAATTTCCGCCCGCCCGATTTGAGCGTCCAGATACAAATTGGATACCGCATAGCCCGCGCCGCAGATACACGCGTAGTCATCCTCCGCTTCGCCCTTGACCGAGTACTGCGAGAACTCCACCGTCAGATCACCGTGCGATACCAGTTGGTTATACTTGCGCAGTTCCTTGCGGATCATCTCCAGAAAATCATCACCTGCACGTGCGTACATCCCCTGAATAATGACCTTTGACACGTCGTTCAGACACGAGATGCTGCGGATCATAATCGCCAGATATTCAATCACCGGTGCGAGCACCTCTTGTGCGAAGAAGTCACGTCCAAACGCCGCCTGCAGCAGTGTTTCCACGCGCAGCTCCTGCTCCTGCGCCTTGCGTGCGACGGAGGAAAACGGGAACGAATGGCTCAGCGCCCTGGCCGAAGAGACGATCGCCCGCTCGGAAATCAGCGATTCGATGCACCCGCGGCAGCCGCAATAGCAGCGCGTCTGCGCACGCGGATCGACAATCAGGTGGCCAAACTCGCCAACCATGCCGCCGCAGCCGGGCAGCATCTGCTGATTTGTCAGCAAGCAGCCGCTGACCGACTCTCCACAGGAGATAATGGCCAGCTTTTCCACGTTCGCGTTGTTTTCAAACAGCAGCTCCGCATAGCCCGCGTAGTGACAGGCATTGTTTATGCTGACCGGCACTTCTGCCGGAACAAGCTCCGCCAGATCCGCCCGAATGGGATAAAACGACGCGTGCGCCGACTGGGGCGGATAGAGGATTTCGCCGCGGTCGCGATTGACCACACCGTTGTAGGCCACGGCCACACCACACACGCGTTTTCCGGCCAGCGCGCTGCAATTACGCACTGCCTCCAGCGCCTCGCACATCTTTTCAATCAACGCCTGATACGTCAGTCCGTCATTCAGCGTATGCTTTTCGCGGTATAAAATTTCCCGCCCAAGGTCGATCACCGCACAATCGAGCACATTTTTCCGGTACATCGACAGTACCACCGTAGCCGCCAGCTCCGCATTGATGCGAAACAATTCCGGCTTTTTACCGCCCTCAGTCGTCGATTCGCCCTTTCCCGCGGAGCAGACAATGTCCTGTTTGCAAAGTTCGGCAAGGATCTTGGATATCGTTGTCTTACTCAGCGCTGTCAGTGACGACAGCTCGCCCGCTGACAGAATTTTTTCCCTTTCCAATAAAGAGATTACGAGTCTCTGGTTATGCTGCTTGATATCCACCGGTTTCCCGCTCAAATTCTTGGGCTCTGTCATATACTCCTGAAAAATCACCGGCATGCTCACCCTCATCTTTCCTTGTTTTTGTTATGAAACCAAGTTTTAAAACCACTTCTAGTTTAATGTACCGCGACGGTTTTTTCAAGCGATTCTCAGAAGTTTTTTGCGCTGCAGGCCTACTTTTTTCTGTTGTATCAGAAAAAGCAGGACGTCGAAAATGCGCTCCGCTGCACAAAATGCGCAAAAAATCCCGCTGCGTTTTCCGCAGCAGGATTTTCGGCAGCTCAGGCCTGTTTCACAGCAATCGCTTCGATCTCGCAAAGCATCCCCTTTGGAAGTGCCTTGACCGCTACACAGCTGCGCGCGGGATTCGAGACGAAGTGACGTGCGTAGACCTCATTGAATGCGGCAAAGTCCGCCATATCCGCCAGAAAGCAGGTCGTCTTAATGACTCTGTCCATCTGAACTCCTGTCGCAGCAAGCACCGCCGCAACGTTCCTGCACCTCTGCTCGGCCTGTGCCACAATGCCATCGGGGATCGCACCGGTGGCTGGCTCAACCGGAATCTGCCCCCGCAATCGTTTGCAAGTGCGACGCGTATTCTTGCTGTTGTCAGGGCATTGTAACACCGCAATCCGATTGATGCCGAAGTGGGTACGGCAGGTAAGCAAAAAGCCTTGAAATCGTATGATTTCAAGGCTTTTGAACTTGTCAAAAAAGTATTTTTGACAAGCTCAGCACCCCGCCATCGGCGGGCTGC
>CAKTUT010000004.1 GCA_934621665.1 uncultured Oscillospiraceae bacterium
GTGTAAGCGTCACATCTGCCGTCTGCGCAAGCTCCGACACCGTACAAAACGCATATCCCTGCGCCGTCAGCGCATCAACCGCGGCAAGCGCCGTCTCAACCGAGCGCTTTGACAGATCGTGCATCAAAATGACTGCGCCCGGCGCAGCGTGCTGCAAAATCGCCGCCAGACTGTGCCGGCTTGCCGCCTCGTCCCAGTCGCGCGGGTCAACCGACCACAAAATCACCGATACATCCGCATCCGCACTCGCTTGCGTCAGATTTTCCGAGTAGAGCCCGCCGGGCGGGCGGAACAGCCGCGGCGTTACGCCGCAGCACTCGCTCACCGATTCGATGTTCTCAATCAGATCGTCATAGACCTGCTTGCGCGTCATCTTGTGCATATAGTCGTGACAGCAGCTGTGAAGTCCAATCTCGTGTCCCTCCTCCGCCGCGCGGCAGAGCGTCTGCGGATAGCGCGCCACGCGATAGGCACAGACAAAAAACGTTGCCTTGACGCTCCGCGCGCGCAGCCCGTCCAGCAGCGCCTCCGTAATCGCGCCCGACGGCCCGTCGTCAAACGTCAGCGCAAGATAGCCTTTCGGCGCGCCGGAGGCCGACGCCGGCGCAAGCAATCCAATCATCACCACCGCGCCCATTAAAAGTGCGGCAAATCGCCGTTTCACATTGCATTTTCCTTTCCGCTCTCGCACAATTCACGCTTAGTATGTGCGCTTTTCCCCGTCAGAACCATTTTTGCCGGAATTGCCGGATAAGATTTGACGTTGCTCCGAAAATCGGTTACAATATTACATAAATATTTTGATCTCACTGAGGTTTTTATGCTGGATAAACTGCAACTGGTTGAAGAGCGCTATCTGGAAACCGCCGAGCGCATGGCGCAGCCGGATTTTTATAACGATCCCAAATCCGCCGCGCGCATCATGAAAGAGCAAAAGCAGCTTGAGCCCGTCATCACCGCCTATCGGAGCTACCGCAAAACGGAGCAGGAGCTGGAGGATTTAAAGGAAATGATGGCCTCGCCGCTTGACGCGGAGATGAAAGCGCTATGTCAGGAGGAATTTTCCGAGGCGAAAGCGCGCCTTGCGCAGCTGGAGCAGGAGCTGAAAGTTTTGCTTCTGCCGCGCGACCCGAACGACGATAAGAGCGTCATCATGGAAATCCGCGGCGGCGTGGGCGGCGAGGAAAGCGCACTGTTTGCCCACAGCCTGTTCCGGATGTACACCATGTATGCCGAATCGCACCGCTGGACGGTGGAGCTGCTCAACTACAACGAAACAGAGCTTGGCGGCGTCAAGGAAGCCGACTTTATGATTCACGGCGACGGCGCGTATTCGCGCCTGAAATTTGAATCGGGCGTGCACCGCGTGCAGCGCGTTCCAGAAACCGAATCCGGCGGCCGCGTCCACACCTCCACGGCAACGGTCGCGGTGCTCCCCGAAATGGAGGAGGCCGAGGTCAACATCCGCCCCGAGGATATCGAGATGCAGGTGTTCCGCTCCAGCGGCGCGGGCGGCCAGCATATCAACAAAACCTCATCTGCCGTGCGTCTGATTCACAAGCCGAGCGGCATCGTCGTCTCGTGTCAGGAGGAGCGCTCGCAGGTACAGAACCGCGAAAAATGTATGCAGATGCTCGCCTCCAAGCTCTATCAGATTGAGCAGGAGCGCATCAGCTCCGCCGTGACGAGCGAGCGCCGCAGCCAGGTTGGCACCGGCATGCGCAATGAGCGCATCCGCACCTATAATTTCCCGCAGGGACGCGTCACCGATCACCGCATCGGCCTGACGCTCTATAAAATCGACGCCATCATGGACGGGGATCTCGATGAGCTGATCGACGCGCTGGTCACCGCCGATCAGGCCGAAAAGCTCCAGCACAGCGAGGACTGACGAAAGAGGATGTTTTTTTGAACACAACGCTGTTTACCGAATTGAACGATGAAACCATCGCGCGCGGCGCAGAAATTCTAAAGCGCGGCGGCCTGCTTGGCATTCCCACCGAGACTGTCTACGGCCTTGGCGCAAATGCGCTGGACGCCGACGCCTGCCGCCGGATCTATGAGGCCAAAGGCCGTCCACAGGATAACCCCCTGATTATCCACATTCCCGACAGCAGCTGGCTTCCGCGCTACTGCCGCAGCGTCCCCGAAAGCGCCTACCGGCTGGCGGACGCGTTCTGGCCGGGGCCTCTGACCATGATTCTGCCAAAGCAGGACATCGTCCCCATGCGCACAACGGGCGGACTCGACACCGTCGGCGTCCGCTGCCCCAACCATCCGGTTACGCTTGCGCTCATCCGCGCGGCGGGCGTACCCATCGCTGCGCCGTCGGGCAACACCTCCGGCCGCCCCAGCCCCACAACGGCCGCAGACATGATGGAAGACATGGACGGCAAGATTGACGGCGTATTTGACGGCGGCGCGTGCAGCGTGGGCGTGGAGTCCACCATCATTGACCTGACGTGCACGCCGCCGCGCCTTTTGCGCGCGGGCGGACTGCCGCTGGAGGCGCTGCAAGACGTTCTTGGCGAGGTCATTGTGGACAAGTGCATCACGCAGCTGATGACCGACGGCGAGCACCCGAAAGCGCCCGGCATGAAATACCGCCACTACGCGCCGAAAGCGCCTGTCACCGTTGTCACCGGCGATGGTGCAAAGAGCGCCGCCTATATCGCCGCCCACGCGCCGGCCGGCGCGGGCGTCATCTGCTTTTCCGAATTTGTGCCGATGTTTTCATCGCAGGTTGTTCACGACCTTGGCTCAGAGCTTGACAAATCCGAGCAGGCGCGCCGTGTCTTTGACGCGCTGCGCGAGTTTGACGCAACAAGCGTTCCGGAAATCTACGCCCAGTGCCCGGACGAGGCCGGTCTCGGCCTTGCCATCGGCAACCGTCTGAAAAAGGCGGCGGGCTTCCACGTGGTGGAGGTGTAGCGATGCTGAGCATCGGCATTACCGGCGGCACAGGCTGCGGAAAAACAGCGCTTCTGCATGCGGTTCAGTCGCGCGGCGGCGCGGCGGTTGACTGCGACGCACTCTACTATGACCTGCTGCGCACCGACGAGACGCTTCGCGCAGCGCTAACAGACGCATTCGGCGAGGTTTTTCTGTCAAGCGGCAGTCTTGACCGGCAAAAGCTTGCCGCCATTGTCTTTTCCGATGCGCGTCAGCTGACGCGGCTCAATAAAATTGTCTTTTTCCACGTCCGCCGCGCCGCAGAGCAGCTTCAGCATCAGGCGGAAGCCGATGGCCGCGCGCTGTTTGCCATCGACGCGATCAATTTGATTGAAAGCGGGCTTTCTACGCTCTGTACCGCCACCGTCGCGGTGCTTGCGCCCGAGAATGTACGCCTTGCGCGCATTATGGCGCGCGACCACATTGACAAAGCGTATGCTCAAATGCGCATCCGCGCGCAAAAGCCCGACGATTTTTACAGGCTTCACTGCAAATATATTCTGGAAAACGGAGAAAACGCGCCCGACGCGTTTTTGATAAAAGCAAATCATCTGCTCGATCAGATCATAAAGGAGAATTCAACATGACAAAGGAAGAACGTGCAAAGCTGCTCTACCAGCCCAAAAACGGCTATGACCGTCTGACGGCGCAGGAAGAGAAAGAAATGAACGACTACTGCGAGGACTATAAAAAGTTCCTCGACGCGTCCAAGACAGAGCGCGAGTGCGTCTTTTCGGCCATCCGTCTGGCCGAGGCGCGCGGCTTTGTCGAATATCAGCGCGGCATGGCGCTGAAAGCCGGCGACAAGGTCTACTGCAACAACCGCGGCAAGGCCATCATGCTGGCCGTCATTGGCACCCAGCCGCTTACAAATGGTGCAAACATCGGCGCTGCACATACCGACGCGCCGCGTCTTGACCTCAAGCCCAATCCTCTGTATGAGGACGCAGAGATGGCCTATTTCAAGACCCACCACTACGGCGGCATCCGCAAGTATCAGTGGGTCACCGTCCCGCTGGAGCTGCACGGCAAAATCGTCCGCCGTGACGGCAGTGAGGTATTCGTCACCATCGGCAGCGACCCCGCTGACCCGCAGCTGGTCATCAACGACCTGCTTCCGCATCTTGGCCGCGAGCAGGGCAAAAAGCCCCTCAACGAGGCCATTCCATCCGAATCGCTCAACATTCTCATCGGCGGCCGCCCCGAGGCGGACGATGACGGCTCTGACCGCGTAAAGCTGGCCGTCATGCGCCTTTTGAATGAGAAGTACGGCATCACTGAGGAGGACTTCATCTCCGCCGAGCTGGAGGCCGTCCCCGCGGCCAACGCGCGCGATATCGGCCTTGACCGCAGCTTTATCGGCGCTTACGGCCATGACGACCGCGTCTGCGCCTATGCAGAGCTTGCGGCGCTGTTTGCCGTGGAGCATCCGAAAAAGACCTCCGTCTGCATTTTTGCCGATAAGGAAGAGATCGGCTCTGAGGGCGTGTCCGGTATGCAGGGCGAGGCGTTTGAGACGTTTATGGCCGACCTGTGCAAGACGCAGGGTGCCGACCTGCGCGAGTGCCTGGAGCATTCGTTCTGCCTGTCCGCCGATGTGACGGCAGCGTATGACCCGAACTTTGCCGAGGTCTACGAACGCCGCAACAGCGCGTATGTCAACTATGGCGTTGGCCTGTGCAAATACACCGGTTCCGGCGGCAAGGGCGGCGCGTCCGACGCATCGGCCGAGGTTGTGGGCAAGGTGCGCAAGCTGCTCAACGACAACGGCGTCATGTGGCAGATGGCCGAGCTTGGCAAGACCGACGCGGGCGGCGGCGGTACGGTTGCAAAATACATGGCCAAGCGCAACATTGACACGCTGGACGCAGGCGTACCGGTGCTTTCGATGCACGCGCCGTTTGAGACGGTTGCAAAGCTGGACTGCTATATGACCTACCGCTGCATGAAAGCGATTTTTGAAAATATGTAAGCTGACAGATCTTTTCCGGCAGAAGTTTGCTGCCACGGACTCGGCGTACAGCATGTACACTGTTGTCCACGCGCCTGCTTCTGCCGGAAAATCACCTATCGGAACACGCATTTCTGACAGCATATGCAAATCCCCTCTGGCATACTGTATGCCGGAGGGGATTTCTTATGGAACAGCTTTGGCGGCTTCAGCCGCTTTCGTCGCAGCTGCAAGCCGCGCGTCTGCGCCGTCTGCGGGCGCAATATCCGTTTGTCTATGCGCGGCTTCTGACCAAAACGGCGCACGGGCGTGAGATACCCGCGCTGCAAATCGGGCAGGGCGACACAAAAATCATGCTCACCGCCGGACATCACGCCAATGAGTATATCACCAGCATGCTTCTTTGGGAGCTGCTGGAGCGCTACTGCCGCGCACTTTGCTGCGGCGGGAGCTTTGGCGGTGCGGATGTGGGCCGCTTATACCACAATTCCATGCTCTACATCGTCCCGATGCTGAACCCGGACGGTATTGATCTAGTCACGGGTGCAATTGCGCCGGATTCGGAGGAATACCGTGCTGCGCAGGAAATTGCCGCGCACCATCCGGAGATTCCGTTCCCATCTGGCTGGAAAGCAAATCTTGACGGTGTGGATTTAAACCTCAACTATCCAGCCGGATGGGAGGACGCGTGCCGCATTAAGGCCGCGCGCGGCTTTTCCGCGCCTGCGCCGCGCGACTATCCGGGCGCAAGAGCACTGAGTGAGCCGGAGGCCATGGCGCTGGCTGGCTATACGTGCTGCGTGCATCCCGATCTGCTTTTCGCCTATCATGCGCAGGGGCGCGTCATCTACCACCGCTTCGGCGAAATCCGTCTGCCGCAGGCAGAATCGCTCGCCGCTGCATTTGCCGCCGTCAGCGGCTATGCGCTGGAGGACGTGCCGCCCGAGTCGGCCAACGGCGGGTATAAGGACTGGTTCATCCAGCGCTTCCGCCGCCCCGGCTTCACAATTGAGGCCGGCCTTGGTGAAAATCCGCTGCCGCTCAGCCAGCTTCCGCAGATGATTGCGGAAAATGAGAGACTGCTGGCTGTTGCGATGCAGCAATAGTCTGCTTCTCCTGCTGCATTCCCACGCCGGGAAAGGAAAAGGGGCTGAAGCATTTTTTCTTCCGAAAAGGCAGAAAAAGTCCGCCGTTTCCGGCGGACTTTCTGCTTTTACTTCTGCTCGTCGATATGGCGCTGGATGCGGTTGATGATCATCTCCAGCGCGATCAGGTTTTTGCCGCCCTCCGGCACAATCAGGTTGGCGTTTTTCTTGCTGGGCTCAACAAACTGCTCATGCATCGGCTTGACCGTTGTCAGATACTGCTCAATAACCGAGTCAATCGTGCGCCCGCGCTTTTTCACGTCGCGGCGGATTCTGCGGCACAAACGCACGTCCGCGTCCGTGTCCACGAAAATCTTGATGTCCATTTCCTCGCAAAGCGCGCGGTTTTCAAAAATCAGGATTCCCTCTACCACAATCACCTTTTTCGGCTCGATGCGCAGCACCTCGTCTGCACGGTTGTGGATGGTGTAGTCGTACGTCGGGCACTCGATTGCCTGCCCCTGCTTCAGCAGCCGGAGATGCTCGATCATCATATCGGTATCAAACGCGCTGGGATGGTCATAGTTGAGCTTGCTGCGCTCCTCATACGTCATGTCGTCATGCCGCTTATAATAATTGTCATGACTCAGAACGGTGATGTTATCGCCGAAGCGGTTAATCAGCGCCTTGACAAGCGTTGTCTTGCCGCTTCCGGTTCCGCCCGCCACGCCGATGACAATAATGCCCGATTGTGCCATATCCGTTTCTCCTCTGTCTATTTACTTGCTGCGCCTCAGCGCACAATGCCCAGAATCAGCATTTCCTGCGCAGGCGCTTCCTCGCCCCAGCGCAGCGCATCCAGCAGCAGCGTCTCGCTTCCGGCCAGCGTCTGCGCCTGATTCGTGTAGAGCGTGGCAAGCGTCTCGCCCGCCTCGACATAGTCGCCGGTCTTTTTGCTCAGCACAATGCCCGCTGCATAGTCGATGACGTCCTCTTTTTTCTGCCGTCCCGCACCAAGCACTGCCGACGCCTCGCCGACCTTTTGCGTATCCATCGCGCGGATATAGCCGCTGCGCGGTGCTTTGACCTCGTAGACAACCGACGCCTGCGGCAGCAGGCTGAAGTCCTCCAGCGCACGCGCATCGCCGCCCTGCGCCGCAATCCACTTCTTCATCGTCTCAAACGCCGCGCCGGACGCAATCGCGTCCTCCACGCGGGCGCGTGCCGCAGCCTCATCCCAGCCATTGCAGAGCATCAGCATATTGCTTGCCAGCTCCACACACACCGCACGCAAATCGGCGCAGCCCTCGCCGCGCAAAACCTGCACCGCCTCCATCACCTCAAGGGCATTGCCGATGTAGTGGCCAAGCGGAATATCCATGTTCGTCATAACTGCCGTGACGTTTCTGCCACAGGCCTTGCCGATGGATACCATGCCCTCGGCAAGCTTGCGCCCATCGTCCAGCGTTTTCATAAACGCACCCGAGCCGATCTTTACATCCAACACGATCGAATGCGAGCCCGCCGCCAGCTTTTTCGACATGATCGACGAGATAATCAGCGGCAGCGAATCCACCGTCGCCGTCACGTCGCGCAGCGCATAGAGCTTTTTGTCCGCTGGAGTCAGATTGCCGCTCTGGCCAATGACAGCCACGCCTACCTGCTCCACCTGATGCATGAAATCGTCAGCCGAAAGTGTGGTGTGAAAGCCCGGGATAGACTCCAGCTTGTCAACCGTGCCACCCGTGTGGCCAAGGCCGCGGCCGGACATTTTCGCCATCTTGCCGCCGAGCGTCGCCACAATCGGCGCGACAATCAGCGTGGTCTTGTCACCCACGCCGCCGGTGGAGTGCTTATCCACCGACTTGTCGCCGAAGCGGCTGAGATCAATCGTGTCGCCCGAGTGCAACATCGCGTCGGTCAGAACCGCCGTCTCATGGTCGTTCATACCGCGGAAAAATACCGCCATGGCGAACGCCGCCATCTGATAATCGGGAATCGAACCGTCGGTAAAGCCCGAGATGATAAAGCGGATTTCCGCATCTGACAAAGCTGCACCGTCACGCTTTTTTTCAATCAGATCTACCATTCGCATTGTAAATACCTCATTTCCAAGCTCATCAGGCGAACCGCACCGCAGTTCGCCTGATGAACATCCGCTTACCGCTGCCCCTTGTCGTAGGGAATGCCCTCGGCCTTGGGTGCACGGGATTTTTTCGATGTAAACGCAAGAATAATCATCGACGCCACAAACGGCATCATGTTGTAGATTTCCTTTGTCAGCTTCAGTGCGCTCAGCCAGCTGATCGAGTCATAGATGTTGGCAAGCGATTTGAACACCGCAAAGAAAATGGCCGCCAGCGCGATACGTCCCGGCTTCCACTGACCAAAGATCATAACCGCCAGCGCAAGGAAGCCCATGCCAGCAACGCCAACCTCAAAGTTCCACGTGGAGACAGCGGGAACGATGTAGGCAAAGCCGCCGATACCGGCCAAAAAACCCGAAATCAGGACGCCTGCCCAGCGCATCTTATACACGTTGATGCCGACGGAGTCCGCCGCCTGCGGATGCTCGCCGCAGGCCATCAGGCGCAGGCCAAAGCGCGTCTTATACAGCACAATGTACGCGATGATCAGCAGCACAATGCCAATGAATAGGAACACATTGACCGTCAGACCGCCGATATTGAACATAAAGGCAGAGTTATCATAGCTAAGCTTTGCCGACTGTGAGCCGTTGACGCGCTTGACCACAACAAGCGCGATGGCCGTGGACAGCAGATTCAGCGCCGTACCGCCGATGGTCTGGTCGGCTTTCAGATTGATGGCTGAAAAGCCCAGAAGCGCCGAGTAGGCAACACCCGATACCGCTGCCAGCGCGATGGAAAGCGCAACTTTCCAGCCCGCCGCCATATCCGCCGGGAACAGGTTCAGCGCCAGCACGCCGACAAGGCCGCCGATGACCATAATACCCTCCAGCGCCAGATTGATTACGCCCGAGCGCTCAGCATAGCAGCCGCCCAACGCAACCAGCATCAGAACCGTCGCCGAAAGCAGCGCGTATTTCAGCATCAGCATCATTGTTCCTCACGCTCCTTTCCCGTTTTTGCCTGTGTCTCCGGCTTCTCCGCGTTCGCGTTTTCCGCCGGACGGCTGCCGGAAAGCAGCTTTGCAATCTTGCCGCGGAACAGCAGCGAGAACGCGCACAGATAGATGATAATGCCGGAAATGATATCCGCAACCTCCGGCGGGAAGATCGACGCGTTCATAAAGCCGCCGCCGGTTGTGATGTGTGAGATGAACAGTGCCGAAAAAATCGACGCGATGGGGTTGGACGAGGCAAGCAGTGCAACGGAAATGCCGTCAAAGCCCTCGCTCGGAAGCGCGGTGGAGTCGCCTGGAATCCACTGTGCCGCGCCCGACAGATAGTAGAAGCCCGCGCCAAGTCCCGCCAGCGCACCGGCAATCAGCATGGACAAAATGATGCTGCGCCGCTCGTTGATACCGGCGTAGCGCGCCGCGTTCTTGTTGCAGCCGCAGGCCTTGAGCTCATAGCCAAACGTCGTCTTGTTCAGCACCACATAGAGAATCACCGCCACGATGATGGCAAGGAAAATGGCAATGGTGCAGGACTTATAGTTAAACGCCGCAGACATATCCCATCCGAACAGCTTGTTCGGAATAAGCGAGCTGCCGCTGACGGCATAGGTCTTTGCCTGCTTGGCATTATACATCGCGCCTGTGCCGCGGCCATACATGATGGTGTTGCAGCCATACAGGCCAATCCAGTTGAACATGATAGCCGTGATGACCTCGTTGACGTTCAGATACGCCTTGAAGATGCCGGGGATTGCACCCCACACCGCGCCAAATACCATGGCCGCCAGCAGGCACGCCCACCACGGCGCGTGCAGCAGCAGCGCGAAAATCAGCGCGCCGAATGCGCCCAGCGTATACTGACCGGCCGCGCCGATGTTGAACAGACCCGTTTTAAACGCGAACGCCACCGAAAGGCCGCACATGATCAGCGGCGCCGCCGTGACGATTTCCTTGCCGATGCCGGACGGTGCCATATAAAAGCCACCGAGCAGGATCTGACGGAAGCCGTCGGAATACGCCTTGCCGCCGCCAAGCAGCAGCAAAACGAGAAAGCCGAACACAAGGCCGATGAGAATGCAGATCAAACTGGACAGCAGGCTGACAAAGCCATCGGAGGTCAAAAGAGATTTCTTTTTCATATTCTGTCCTCCTTACATTCTCTTTGCGCCAGCCATATACAGGCCGAGCTCTTCCACGGTGACATTCCGCGGGTCAAACTCACCCACGATCTCACCGGCATACATCACCAGAATCCGGTCGGCCACGTTCATGACCTCGTCCAGCTCCAGCGACACCAGCAGCACGCCCTTGTCCTGATCGCGCTGCGCAACAAGCTGCTTGTGGATGTACTCAATTGCGCCGACATCAAGGCCGCGCGTCGGCTGAACCGCCACCAGAAGCTCGGGCTCTTTGTCAATTTCACGCGCAACAATCGCCTTTTGCTGGTTGCCGCCGGACATGCTGCGCACAATTGTCTGCGAGCCCTGACCTGAACGCACGTCATACTGCGCAATCAACCGGTCGGAGTATTCGCGCACCGCGTCAAAACGGATAAAGCCGTTTTTCTGGAACTGCGGCTGCCAGTAGCGCTGAAGCACCATATTCTGCTCCAGCGTAAAGTCCAGCACAAGTCCATGCTTGTGGCGATCCTCGGGGATATGGCTCATGCCGTCTTTGGATCGCTCACGGATGGGTGCTTTTGAGATATCGTGGCCGCAGAGCGTAATCGTACCCGCCGACTGCTTTTCAAGGCCGGTCAGCGCGTAGATAAACTCGGTCTGGCCGTTGCCCTCGATACCGGCAAGACACAAGATCTCACCCCGCCGCACCTGAAGCGACACATTCTTGACCGCGTTATTCTTGTGAAGCTTGGATGGGACAGTCAGATTCTTTACGTCCAGAACCACTTCGCCGGGCTTCTTGTCAGCCTTGTCCACCTTGAAGTTAACCTGACGGCCAACCATCATGGCGGAGAGCTCTTCCATTGTGGTCTCTCGCGTGTTGACCGTTCCAATGCACTTGCCCTTGCGCAGAATCGTACACCGGTCAGCCACCGCCATAATCTCCGCCAGCTTGTGCGAGATAAACAGGATGGACTTACCCTCGGCGGCAAGATTGCGCATGATCTGCATCAGCTCGTCAATTTCCTGCGGTGTCAGAACGGCCGTCGGCTCGTCAAAAATCAGGATTTCGTTGTCGCGGTAGAGCATCTTCAGGATTTCCGTCCGCTGCTGCATACCAACCGAGATATCCTCAATCTTCGCGTCCGGGTCAACGCGCAGGCCATAGCGCTCAGACAGCTCAATGACTTTCTGCCGCGCCTGCTTCTTCTGCAGAAAACCGCCGCGGTTCGGCTCAACGCCCAGAATGATGTTGTCCAGAACCGTGAAGCATTCAACCAGCTTAAAGTGCTGGTGCACCATGCCGATGTTGAGGTCGTTTGCGTCGTTCGGGTCGTTGATGTGCACAACCTCGCCGTTTTTCTTGATGACGCCCTTTTCCGGCTGGTACAATCCGAACAGAACGCTCATCAGCGTAGATTTACCCGCGCCGTTTTCCCCCAGCAGCGCGTGGATTTCGCCGCGCCGCAGCTGAAGCGTGACGTTGTCATTGGCTCGGATGCCGGGGAACTCCTTGGTGATGTTCAGCATCTCAATGACATATTGCGGCTCCGCCAAGTTCATCACTCCTTTACGCGCCGAATGCGGCGCTGTTTGCTATTAGAGTTTTATTATACTGTATTTCTGCCCGGATTTCCACACGCGCGTTCCGATTTCTTTTGAAATCCGCATGAAAATATCTTTCTTTTTTTGTGAATATCGCTGTTTTCTTTCCTGTGCGCAGAAAAAATGCCGCCGCGGATTTCCCGCGGCGGCATAACGCTCACATGTTTAGTTTTCTTTCAGCCGGTCAAAGAAGCTCTTCTTTTTCGGCTGCGCCTCGTCTCCGGTGCTGTCCTCCAACTTGCGCAGCAGCTCTTTCTGTTCACGCGTCAGCTTTTGCGGCGTTTCCACCACAACCGTGACAAACTGGTCGCCGCGTGTCTTATAGCCGACATACGGAATGCCCTTGCCGCGCAGCCGGAACGTCGTACCGGTCTGCGTGCCCTCGGGGATGGTGTAGCGCACCTTGCCGTCAAGCGTAGGCACTTCAATCGACGCACCGAGCGCAGCCTGCGTAAACGTAATCGGCATTTCGCACAGCACGTTTGCGCCGTCGCGTGTAAAAATCGGGTGCTTGCGCACCGTGACCGTCACGAGCAGATCGCCGTTCGGGCCGCCGTTCGAGCCGGCATTACCCTCCTCGCGCACGCGGAACGACTGGCCATTGTCGATACCGGCCGGAACTTTCACGCGCAGCGTACGGTTGCAGCGAACCTTGCCCTTGCCGCGGCAGGCTGTGCACGGGTCTTTGATGATCTTACCCTGCCCGCCACATTTGGGACACGGCTGGCTGGACTGCATTGTCATGCCCATAAAGTTCTGCTGCGTGCGAACTGTGCCGCGGCCGCCGCAGTAGCTGCACGTTTCGGGCTCGCTGCCCTCGCGGCAGCCCGTGCCGTGACAGGTGCTGCACTGCTCCACGCGGCTGTAGGTAATTTCGCGCTCACAGCCAAAAGCCGCGTCCTCAAATGAGATTTCAATCTCATTGACGACGTTCTGTCCCTTGACCGGACCGTTTCTGCGCGCAGACGAACTGGACGCACCGCCGCCGAAGAAATCACCGAAAATATCGCCCAGATCGCCAAAGCCGCTGAAGCCGCTTCCGCCGAAGCCGCCGAAACCTGCACCCGCGTTGGGGTTGAAGTTCGGATCAACGCCCGCAAAGCCATACTGGTCATAGCGCGCCTTTTTTTCGGGGTTGGAAAGCACCTCGTAGGCCTCGTTGACCTCCTTGAACTTTTCCTCCGCCGTCTTATCGCCGGGGTTCTGGTCGGGATGGTACTTCATTGCCAGCTTCCGGTAGGACTTTTTAATCTCCGCGTCAGACGCATTTTTCTCTACGCCCAACACCTCGTAATAATCTCTTTTATTCTGATCTGCCATCTATGTCTCACCTCAATTTCGGTGGAGAACAGTCAGAAAGGGGCGGTTATGCCGCCCCTTTTCTGGCTGAAATCATCAGTTGTCCTTGACCTCTTCATAGTCGGCGTCCACAACGCCGTCGTCGCCTGCACCGCCCTGTGCGCCTGCATTCTGCGCACCGGCTGCCGCATTGGGATCGCCCTGCGGCGCGGCGTTCTGATACAGCTTCTCGGAAACGGCGTAGAACGCTTTCTGAACCTCGTCGGTTGCGGCCTTGATGGCAGCAACGTCCGTGCCCTTGACGGTCTCTTTCAGCTTTTCAATGGCTTCCTTGACAGGTGCTTTCTCGCTCTCCGAGACCTTGTCGCCCATCTCGTTCAGCGTCTTTTCAGACTGATAAATGACCTGATCGGCCGCGTTGCGCGCGTCAACCTCGTCCTTACGTGCCTTATCCTCGGCTGCGTACTGCTCAGCTTCCTTAACCGCCTTGTCGATATCCTCTTTCGACAGGTTGGAAGAAGCGGTGATTGTGATCTTCTGCTCAGCGCCGGTACCAAGATCCTTTGCCGAAACATTGACAATGCCGTTCGCGTCGATGTCAAAGGTGACCTCGATCTGCGGTACACCGCGAGGTGCGGGAGCAATGCCGGTCAGCTGGAACTTGCCAAGCGTCTTATTATAAGCGGCCATCTCACGCTCGCCCTGCAGCACATGAACCTCAACCGAGGTCTGGTTGTCGGCAGCGGTGGAGAATACCTGACTCTTCTTGGTGGGGATGGTGGTGTTGCGCTCAATCAGCTTGGTGAACACGCCGCCCATGGTCTCAATGCCAAGCGACAGCGGCGTCACGTCGAGCAGCAGCAGACCCTTGACGTCGCCGCCAAGCACGCCGCCCTGAATGGCTGCGCCAACTGCCACGCACTCATCGGGGTTGATGCCCTTGAAGCCTTCCTTGCCGGTCAGCTTCTTAACCTCTTCCTGAACTGCGGGGATACGGCTCGAGCCGCCAACCAGCAGAACCTTGGAGATATCGTTTGCCGTCAGACCTGCGTCTGCCATTGCCTGCTTGACCGGGCCAACCGTAGCTTCTACCAGATGGGCAGTCAGCTCGTTGAACTTTGCACGCGTCAGCGTGACGTCCAGATGCTTCGGGCCGGTCGCGTCAGCGGTGATATACGGCAGGTTGATGTTCGTGCTGGTCACGCCGGACAGCTCGATCTTTGCCTTTTCAGCAGCCTCTTTCAGTCTCTGCATTGCAACCTTGTCGTTCGACAGGTCGATGCCGTCGGACTTTTTGAATTCGGAGACCAGATAGTTCATGACACACTCATCAAAGTCGTCGCCGCCCAGATGCGTGTTGCCGTTGGTAGCCAGAACCTCGATTACGCCGTCGCCGATGTCCAGAATGGAAACATCGAACGTGCCGCCGCCAAGGTCATAAACCATGATTTTCTGCTCGGCTTCCTTATCAACGCCATAGGCCAGTGCTGCAGCCGTCGGCTCGTTGATGATACGCTTGACCTCAAGGCCTGCGATCTTGCCGGCGTCCTTGGTCGCCTGACGCTGTGCGTCGTTAAAATACGCCGGGACGGTGATGACAGCCTCGGAAACCGTGCCGCCCAGATAAGCCTCAGCGTCTGCTTTCAGCTTCTGAAGAATCATTGCGGAAATTTCCTGCGGGGTGTATTTCTTGCCGTCGATGTCTACTTTATAATCCGTGCCCATGTGGCGCTTGATCGAGGAGATCGTGCGCTCGTGGTTCGTGACCGCCTGACGCTTTGCAACCTGACCGACCATACGCTCGCCGGTCTTGGAGAACGCGACAACGGACGGGGTGGTGCGATTGCCCTCGGCATTCGCAATAACAACAGGCTCGCCGCCCTCCATAACTGCTACGCAGCTGTTGGTTGTGCCAAGGTCGATGCCAATAATTTTACTCATAATGTTTTCCTCCTATATCTGAATGTGAATCGTTTACAAATTTATGATCTATGGAATCAGTTTGCAACTTTGACCATCGCAAACCGGATTACCTTTTCTCCGACGGTAAAGCCTTTCTGGAAAACCTCCACAATGACGTTCTCGCCAAGGCTCTCATCCTCACAGTGCATCACTGCGTTGTGAATTGTCGGATCAAATGTCTCACCCGCCGCGCCGAACGCCTTGACGCCCAGCTTTTCCATGACGCCGACCAACTGGTTCATCGTCATTTCCACGCCCTTTTTATAGGCCTCATCGGCGGTCTGCTGTGCCAGCGCGCGTTCAAGATTGTCATACACCGGCAGGAACTTGCCCACCGTCTCCGAGCGAATCTCGGTATAAAGGCTTTCCTTCTCGCGCTGGCTGCGCTTGCGAAAGTTATCATACTCTGCGGCAAGCCGCAGGTAGCTGTCATGCTCCTTTGCCAGATCTGCTTTCGCCTGATCCAGCTCCGACGGCTGCGCGGGCGCTTCGGCAGCTTCCGCCGTCTCCTGCTTTGGCGCGTCGGTCTGTTCTGAAACCAATTCCTCCTCCGGCGCTTGCGCGGCGGCGGTGGTTTCCTTTTCTTCTGCGGCCTGCTCGGCCGCTTTCTTCTGATCGCTCATATTATTACACCCTCCGGGGTTCATTTTTTATCGTCTGTCTGCTCCTGCGGCGGCGGCAGCTGGCTCTTTGAGAACATCCTGCCGAGATTCTCGGCAAAATAGCTCAGCCGCGCGGTGATCTGCGCATAATCCATACGCGTTGGACCAACCACGCCGATCATACCCTGCATTCCGTCGCCAATATCAAACTTCGTAACAACCACGCTGCTGTCGCGCAGCTCGTGCGCCACATTTTCCGGCCCTACCAGAATCTGCGTCTTGCCGCCCGCGTCAAGCGTGGCAGGAAGATTGGAGATAACCTCCTCATCCAGTGTGGACAAAACTGCCTGCGCCTTGTCTACATCGCGGTACTCCGGCTGGTTTAAAAGCTTTGCCTGACCGGTCATATAGACCTCGCTGTGCTGCTCGCGCAGAAGCTGCATTGTAAAATCAAGCACCACCGGCACAAGCGACGCGGCGCTTCCTGCCGAGCGCGTCACACGCGAGAGAATGTCGGGCGTGATGCTGTCGGCGTCAAGCTCGGTGAGGCTGGCATTGAGGACTGCGGACAGGAGCTTTAGATCCTGTTCGCTCACGTCCAGCGGCAGCTGAATGAGCTTGTTGCGCACCTGATTGCTGCTGAGCATCACCACAAGGATGAAGCTGTTCGCGTCAGCCAGAATCAAATCAAAGCGCTTGACGGTGACGGCGCTGGGCGCGGCCGCCATGGCGTAGGCAGGAAGATTGGTCATCTGCGAGACCAGCTTGCCGATCTGGGCAATGGCCTTGTCAAACTCCTGCATCTTGCCTTGCATGGCCTGATTGATGCTTTTTGTCTCATCCACCGACAGCCGGTAGTCCTGCATCAGCTCATCAACATACAGCCGATAGCCTGCGGGGCTTGGGACACGTCCGGCAGAGGTGTGCGGCTGCTCAAGCAGTCCAAGCGCCGTCAGCTCCGCCATCTCGTTGCGGATGGTGGCCGAGGAAAAATCCATGTCCGGCATGGCGGCGATGGCCTTTGAGCCAACCGGCTCGGCGGTGCGGACATATTGATCGACAATCGCCCGCAGAATTTTTTTCTTGCGTTCCGAAAGCTCCATTGTCCGTCCCTCCTGTTTCGGTTTAGCACTCTTTCCTCCTGAGTGCTAAACGCAGTTTATCACCACTGAAGCAACTTGTCAATACCCTGCGTTTGAATAATTTGTAAACGTTTTAGCAGACGGCTCTAAAAAGTGCCAACCGGCAAAATCGCCCAAAATTCGGTATTATCGAATTTGGGAATTGACACTCTTTTCCCGCCATGTTATTCTTTTAATAGAATCACGGTGTGCATATTTGCGCCGCACAACGTATCGAAAACGCATATAAAAAGAGGAGAAGAAATCATGAAAAAGATGAACTGGTTCATGATCATCAGCGGCGTGGCCGTCGGCCTTGCAGCGCTGGTGCTCACGCTGCTTGGAAACCCGGCCAACATGGGCTTCTGTATCGCCTGCTTTGAGCGCGATATCGCGGGTTCGCTCAGCCTGCACAGCGCAGGCAAGGTTCAGTATCTGCGCCCCGAAATCATCGGGCTGGTGCTCGGCTCGTTCATCATGTCCGTCGGCGCAAAGGAATTCCGCGCCAAGTCCGGCTCGTCGCCCGCTGTCCGCTTTGTGCTTGGCATGGTCGTCATGATCGGTGCGCTCGTGTTCCTCGGCTGCCCGCTGCGCATGATTCTGCGTCTGGCCGGCGGCGATCTCAATGCGCTCGTCGCGCTGCTCGGCTTTGTGGCCGGCATCGGCGTTGGCGTTCTGTTCCTGAAAAAGGGCTTTACGCTTGGCCGCGCCTATCCCTCCACGCTCTGTGACGGCGGCACAATGCCGGTTGTCATGGTTGGCCTGCTGCTGCTTGCCGTGCTCGCTCCGTCCGTGCTCAAGGCCAGTACCGAGGGTCCCGGCTCCATGCACGCCCCGCTCATCGCCTCGCTGCTCATCGCCATCGTAGTCGGCGCGCTTGCCCAGCGCACCCGCCTTTGCATGGTCGGCGGCTTCCGCGATGTGATTTTATTCCGTGACACCAACCTCATCTCCGGCTTTATCGCCATCTTCGTCACCGTTCTCATCGGCAACCTCTGCCTGTCCAAATTCCACCTTGGCTTTACCGGCCAGCCGGTTGCGCACAGCGCGCACCTGTGGAACTTCCTCGGTATGGCTGTTGCGGGCTGGGGCTCTGTCCTGCTTGGCGGCTGTCCGCTGCGTCAGCTGATTCTTGCCGGTGAGGGCAACGGCGACTCTGCCGTGACGGTATTCGGCATGATCTCCGGTGCAGCGCTTGCGCACAACCTGTCGCTTGCAGGCTCTGCCGACTCGGTCAACGAGGCTGGCGAGGTTGTCGTCGGCGGCATCGGCACAAACGGCAAAATTGCCGTTGGCATCTGCTTTGTCATTCTGCTGGTTGTTTCGCTGCTCTGCACAAAAAAGGAGGAAGCATAATCATGGTTGACGCAAGAGGTCTCTCCTGCCCCATGCCGGTTGTCATGGTGCAAAAGGAAATTAAGAAGAACGCCCCCAACACGCTGGAGGTTCTGGTTGACAATCCGTGCTCCGTAGAAAATGTCACGCGGTTTGCCCGCAGCAGCGGCTATCAGGTCACATCGGAAAAGGACGGTCTTGATTTCAAGCTGACGCTCAGCAAGTAATCCCATTACGATACAACAATACCGCAGCCACGGCTGCGGTATTTGCGTTTGTCAAAAAGTCTTTTTTGACAAGCTGCGGTATTTTTATGCTTTTTTGTAAGACCCTATGCAGCCAGCTTATTGTTTTCCAATTTCTCGCCTGTATAATAAAATCCGGACAGATGTCTTTTGTGGAGGTGCGGAAGATGAAACGGAGAAATGATCTTGCGGCGCTGCTGTTTGCGCTTGTATTGCTCAGCAGCTGTGCGGCGAATACGCCAGTAGAAACCGGGGCAGACGAAGCGCCAGCAATGGATGCACAAGCCGAGCCAGTTGCGGCGGAAAAAGTGCCCGAAATCCCGGTATTTGAGCCGCGCGAGCCGTACCGGCTAAACGAGGTGGAGACGCAGCTATTACAAAACGGCGACGAAATTACGGTTGACGGCATCTGCCGCTTCACGGTCAAGGGCTTTGGCTGCGGGAGAATGGTCACAGCGGACGGAAACACGTGCGCGGGCGCGAAAAAAGGCGAGGTGCTTGTATGGTTGACGTGTGATTATGTCAACTTGCGTGGTGCGAAAGTCAGCTCCAAGAAGCTGATCAAACAGGCGCACATCCGCTATGACGGCGGCTACAGCGTTGGAAAAAGCGCGTCGTTCTCCAAAATCGTCCCTGATGAGACGGTTGAGGTCTATTTCTATTATCCCATCCCGGAGGCGCTTGACACAGAGGCTGTGACGATGGAGTTTACCATCGGCGAGCAGGCGTATCGCTATGAAGTTCCGGCAGACCGCGCGGGCGCAATTGAACCGACGTTCCCAAAGCAGGACGAGCCGGAAGAGGAGGAAAAGCAGCCTATTACAGTAGAAGCGCCGCCAAGCGAGCGTCAAAAACCAGAAAATAATACCTCAGACTCGCAGAAAAGTGAAACGGCGGTGGCAGCCAATCAACGGCGTGTAGAGGGCTACGGTGGCACGTATTGGATTCAGGATTTGGACGATGCCAATCGACTGATAAAACAGACGTATTATGCAGCGGATGGCAGTGTTCGATCCTACTATACAAAAGAATACGCTGACAATGGCCGGGATTATATACTGCGATCATATGATGCGAATGGAAATTTATACGATTTGGAAGATCACAAGTTTACGTCCACCCAGGAAATTCTGAGAAACTATTCCGCTGATGGGACATGGGTATGTACATCATATTATGAACATGTTAATCAGGGATATTATATAGTTAAAGAGGAAAAAGCCGATGGGCGCTGCTACACGTTCAGCTGGAGTGATACCGGCCACACGGAATTTTGTTATCGCGCCGACGGCACGCTGGAGCGCACGGAATATTATGACAGCAGCAACAACCTGATAAAAACCGAATACCCGGATGGAACGGTAACAACGCCATAAACAAAGCAGCATAAAAGCCGGACTTCCCGCACGGGGAAGTCCGGCTTTCTGTTGTATCTGCTTAATAATTTTCCGCCTTGATCTGGAAATAGCTCTGCGGATGGGCACAGACCGGGCAGACCTCCGGCGCACGCTTGCCGATTACGATATGGCCGCAGTTGCCGCACTGCCAGATCTGATCCTCGTCACGCGAGAACACCAGTCCGCCCTGCACGTTTGCCAGCAGCTTGCGATAGCGCGCCTCGTGCGCCTTTTCAATCGCCGCTACGCCGTCAAACAGCCGTGCAATCTCGTCAAAGCCCTCCTCGCGCGCCGTCTTGGCAAAGCCGACATACATATCGGTCCATTCGTAATTTTCTCCGTTTGCCGCGTCGGCCAGATTGACCTCCGTCCCCGGCATACCGCCGTGCAGAAGCTTGAACCAGAGCTTTGCATGCTCCTTTTCGTTGCGGGACGTCTCGTCAAACAGGTCGCCGATCTGGACATAGCCGTCCTTTTTTGCCTTGGAGGCGTAGTACTGATACGAAACGCAAGCCTGACATTCGCCCGCAAACGCCGCCATCAGATTGGCCTCGGTTTTGCTGCCTTTCAGCTCCATGAAAATCATCCTTTCCGTTTATGCAGATATCGCTGTGATTAGTATACCGCAATTTATAAAAAGAAGCACGCTTACTTATAGAATCTGCACCAGATAGCCCTTGAGATACAGTGACTGCTCCGCCGCCAGCGCCGCCGGATGGTCACGCGACTGCATCACCATCTCCACCAGCCGCGCCGTGCGGCCGCAGTCGGCCGCCGCCTCACGCAGCATTTTCAAAAACAGCTCCGGCGTCATAAACTGGCTGCACGAGCACGAGAGCAAAAAGCCGCCCGGCGCAACCATCTTCATGCACCGCAGGTTCAGCTCCTTGTAGCCTCGATATGCCGCATCGAGCGCCTTGCGGCTCTTGGCAAACGCGGGCGGATCGCAGATCACAAGGCCATACTGCCGCCCCTCGTCGGAATACTCGCGCGCCAGATCAAACACATTTGCGCACGTCGTTGTAATTTTATCGGCCACGCCGTTGCGCTCCGCATTCCTGCGCACCAGCGCCAGCGCCTCGTCCGAAACGTCCACCGCCTCCACGCTCTTTGCGCCATAAAGCGCCGCGTGCACCGAAAAGCCGCCCGTGCAGCAGCAAAGGTCAAGCACCGTCTTACCCGGACAGTAGGGCTTGATGCGTCCGCGGTTTTCCTGCTGGTCAAGGAAGTGACCCGTTTTCTGCCCCTCGGCGATGCGCACCAGCATTTTTGCGTCGTGCTCGCGGATCACCAGCTCCTCCGGCACCGTTCCATACACGCAGCCGGTTTGCTGCGCCAGCCCCTCCTTTTCGCGCACGGCCAGATCGTCCCGCTCATAGATTCCCTGCGGCTGGAACAGCTCTGCCAAAAGCTCGATCAGAACCTGCTTCCACTGCTCCATTCCAAGCGACGTGATCTGAAACGACAGACAGCTTGCGAATTTATCCACCGTCAGCCCCGGCAGCCCGTCCGACTCGCCGAACACCACACGGCACGAATCCGAAAAGCCGAGCGCCCTGCGATATTCCCACGCGGCAGTCAGCCGGCGGCGGAAAAATTCGCGGTCGATCATCTCCGTCTCGTCGCGCGTCAGCACGCGGACGGTAATTTTTGAGCCGCTGTTAAAAAAGCCGCGCGCGCAAAAGCGCATTTTGCTGTCCAACACATCCACAATCCCGCCGTCCACGCACGTATCGTCCGCCCAGTCCAGCTGATTGTCAAAAATCCACGGCGCGCCGCCGCGCACGCGCACATCCTCGCCGCGCCGCAGACAGACCTGACCACTTACCATATGAAAACCTCCGAAACGAGAAATAGCGGCATGAAAGCGCTCATGCCGCTATCTTATCATATCTACCGCGCAATTTCTACCGAGAAACAAAGGCAGAATTCGCGCTCCGTCTCCGGCACGCTGTCATCCGGGATGCTCCAGAGATCAACAACACGATACCCCTTTGTCTCGACCTCGCACATAACGTTTACGCCGTTTGCCGTAAATGAAACACTTTGCAGCGTATCCGGAAGCCGCTTGGAAAGCGACGAAGCGACGTCGGCATAGATACCGTTCTCTTTCTGCGCACCCGCAAGCGACAGCGCGCACAAAAGCATCTGATTGTAATAGCTGCCAACCCACTGTGTCTTGTCCTCCGGCACAACCTCGAACCACACGCCGACCACCTCGCCGCTTTCCGTTTCAAAGTGGTACTCCGGCATCGCATCGGGATGCATTGATATGACAATCATTCCATCCTCTCTCTGCGGCTCGTGCCACGCGCCGTCCGCGCCGAGCTCCTTCTCGAACTCCACATCCAGCAACTTTTCATAGTACGCGAAATTCTCCGCGTACTGCGCCATTGTCAGCGGACCGCGGTTCGGCGGCAAGCGCTGTGCCAGCGTCAGTACGACAATTGTGAAGAAGCAGAGCGCCACCGCCGCGAGATACCCCGCCGTGCGCTGCCATTTCCGGTCGCGCAGCGTCACGATATAGCCGTCATCCCACGGCTGTGCCTCGCCGTTATCGCTGCGCAC
>CAKTUT010000005.1 GCA_934621665.1 uncultured Oscillospiraceae bacterium
GGGTTCGCGTTTGAAAAAGGCTGCGTGCCGCTGCGCGCATAATTTGTGCGCGAATCGCGCACAAATTCCACACTTGCATCACGTAGTGTGTTTTGTCCGACGTACACGCCGCCGGACAAAACGAATTGATATTTTATTCCGCCGTGCGCGGCGGAACTCTACGAGGTTTTTCGACAGGATCTCAAACGCGATCCGCTTCGCTGGGTTTGCGTTCGAAAAAGGCTGCGCGCAGCAGCACGAGAATAATTCAAAGAATGCCCTGCATTCTTTGAAAGTAACAGCGCGCACAAATGTGCGCGCTGCGCTGCGACGGGAACTGTAAGCCGGGTTCTGTAATCGACAGTCATCTATCTAGGCGCATCGTTGCCGGTGCGCTCAAGCCACCTGGTCGGAGACAGCCGGGCAAGCCTTGCCTCCTATGCGGTGTTGCTCCGGATAGAGTTTACAGCAATGGACGCTTTCACACGCCATTGGGTGCGCTCTTACCGCACCTTTCCACCCTTACTGTGCGGCGGATTGCCGCACAGCGGTTTATTTCTGTTGCACTTTTCCTCAGATCGCTCTGGGCGGGCGTTACCCGTTATCCTTGCCCTGCGGAGCCCGGACTTTCCTCATGCACGGCCTTTCGGCGCTGTGCCCGCGACTGTCCGTTCCGGTCGCGCGTCTATTGTACGGTATGCGGGTTAAATTGTCAAATGGATTGCAATTGAATTTTCTTTCCGCTATAATCAAATTAAAATCTGCTGATAAAAGAGGCTGTGTCATGAATCAATTGGTTGACCGCTATTTTGCGCGTCTGCGCGGCAAGCGTGTGGCGGTGCTGGGCATTGGCGTCAGCAACCGTCCGCTCATCCGTATGCTGCTGGCGTGCGGCGCGGACGTGACGGCGTGCGACAAAACGCCGCGGGAAAAGCTGGATGACGAGGTGCTGACGCTGGAGGCGCAAGGCGCAAGGCTGTGTGTGGGTGAGGACTATCTTGACCATCTGGATGCGGATGTGATTTTCCGCACACCCGGTATGCGTCCGGATCTGCCGCAGATTGCGGCGCAGACGGCGCGCGGCGCGCAGTTGACAAGCGAGATGGAGGCATTCTTTGAGGTTTGCCCTTGCACAGTGATTGCCGTGACGGGCTCTGACGGCAAGACGACGACAACCACGCTGATTGCAAAAATTTTGGAGCACGCGGGAAAGCGCGTTTGGGTGGGCGGTAATATCGGCGCGCCGCTGCTGCCGCGCGCGGCGCAGATGCAGCAGGACGATTTTGCTGTGGTGGAGCTCAGCTCATTCCAGCTGATGACCATGACACGCTCGGCGCACGTGGCCGTTGTGACAAATCTTGCACCGAACCATCTGGATATGCACCATGGGATGGAAGAATACATACAGGCGAAGAAAAACGTGTTCCTGCATCAGAACGCTGGCGACAAGGTCGTTTTGAATCTGGACAACGACATTACGCGCAGCTTTGCGCCGGAGGCGCGCGGATGCGCGGCGTTTTTCTCTCGGCGCGAGACGGTGGAAAACGGCGTGTATCTGAAAGAGGGCGTTATTTACCGCGGTGGAAAGAAAATCATGGACGCGGCAGATATCAAGATCCCAGGCGTACATAATATTGAAAATTACATGGCCGCTGCGTGCGCGGTGGAGGGCTATGCATCGGATGCGGACGTTGACGCGGTGGCGCGCAGCTTTGGCGGCGTGGAGCACCGGATTGAGCTGGTGCGCGAGCTGAACGGGGTTCGGTACTATAACGACTCCATCGCGTCCAGCCCTACGCGGACGATTGCGGGGCTGCATTCATTTACGCAGCCGGTCATTTTGATTGCGGGCGGCTATGACAAGCACATTCCGTTTGATGTGCTTGGGCCGGAGATCTGCGCGCACGTAAAAACACTGATTCTGTGCGGCACGACGGCGGATAAAATCCGTGCGGCGGTGACGGCGGCGCCAGAATATGAAGAGGGAAAGCCGAACATTCTGGATGCGGAAAATCTTGCACAGGCAGTGGTGTTTGCGCAGAAAAGCGCTGAACCGGGGAATGTGGTGACGCTTTCGCCCGCGTGCGCGGCGTTTGACCAGTTCAAGAATTTTATGGTTCGCGGCCAGACGTATAAAAAGCTGGTAAACGAACTGATCTGACGGGAGTATGCTATGAAACTGAGCAGTCTTTATAAGAAAGCGCTGCGTGCCAAGCGGCAGTATTTGCACCCATGGTGCGCGGCCATCATTGTAGCTGCGGGCTCTGCCACACGGATGAACGGCGTGGATAAAATTCAGGCCGACCTCTGCGGCCAGCCGGTCTTGTGCCGGACGCTTGCGGCGTTTGAGCGCTGTGAGCTGGTTGACGAGATGATCGTGGTGACGCGCCGTGAGCAGATGGAGCGCGTCAGCGAGCTGTGCGTGACATATCCAAAGGTACAGATGGTTGTCTGCGGCGGAGAGACGCGCGTGGATTCGGTGTGCGCGGGTATTGCAGCCGTGTCAGAGCAGACGCAGCTGATTGCGGTGCATGATGGCGCGCGGCCGCTTATCACGGAGGAACTCATCACGAAAACCGCGGACAAGGCGGCAAAATTCTCTGCTGCCGCACCCGCCATTCCGGTTAAGGATACGATCAAGGTTGTCAAAAACGGCGCGGTGGAGCAGACACCTGACCGAGCAAATCTGTTTGCCGTGCAGACACCGCAGATTTTTGATGCGGATTTGCTGCGTGCGGCACTTCAAAATGCAAAGGACAAGCAGCTTCCGATCACCGACGACTGCTCGGCGGTGGAGGCGCTCGGCATGAAAGTGCTTTTGACCGAGGGTTCGGAGGAAAACATAAAGATTACAACACCACTTGATTTACAGGTGGCAAGATTGATCTGGGAGGAGCGGACAAAATGCGAATCGGACACGGATATGACGTCCACCGGCTGAAAGCGGGCAGAAAACTGATTCTCGGCGGCGTGAATGTTCCGTTTGAATTGGGACTTGACGGCCATTCTGATGCCGATGTGCTGCTGCACGCCATTATGGACGCACTGCTTGGCGCGGCTGCGATGGGCGATATTGGAAAGCTGTTTCCCGATACGGACGACCGCTATCTCGGAGCTTCCAGCATGAAGCTGCTGGAGGCGGTTGGCGTGCGCCTGCGTGAGCGCGGCTACCGTGTGGGAAACATTGACGCGACGCTGCTTGCGCAGCAACCAAAGGTATCGCCGTATACGCAGCAGATGGTGCAGAATATTGCCGCCGCGCTTGGAATTGACGAAAGCCGCGTCAGTGTCAAGGCAACGACAGAAGAGCATCTGGGCTTTACCGGCAGCGGCGAGGGCATGGCCGCGCATGCAGTCTGCCTGTTGGAGGAATAAGTAACAGAACCGGCAGGGGAGTGTCTGCCGGTTCTTGTTGATTTGTGTGAGAAAATTGTGAAAACTGCTGGACAAACAGACATGAAACTGGTATATTAAAAATAATGTAAAAATGAAAACGTTTGGAGGAGACGGAATGCGAAAAGGAATCTGCTGCGCAGGCAACATGATCGTTGATATCACATATCCCATTGAGACATGGCCGAAGCAAAATGAGCTGACTCACATCACCGAGGGCATCACGCAGTCCACCGGCGGCTCGGTCTGCAACACCATTACGGACATCGCAAAGCTTGACCCGTCTATGCATCTGGTTGCGTCCGGCTTTGCGGGACACGACGCCGAGGGCGATTTTATTTTGCAGGAGCTTGGCAAGTATCCAAACATCGACCTGTCCATGGTCAAGCGCGACGGCCGCACGTCGTTTACTGCGGTCATGTCGAATAACCAGACCAAGGAGCGCACGTTCTTCCAGCACGCGGGCGCGAACGCCTATTACGGCGAGGAGCACATCGACTGGGATCGTCTGGACGTGAACATTTTCCACATTGGCTATATTCTGCTTCTGCCGCATCTGGACGAGCCGGACGCGGAATACGGCACAAAGATGGCGCGGCTTTTGCACCGGGCGCAAAAGGCCGGCATGAAAACCTCCATCGACGTGGTCTCCGAGTCGGGCGACCGCTTTAAGCGGCTCGTTACCCCGGCGCTGAAATACACCGATTACTGCATTATTAACGAGCTGGAAACGCAGCAGACGACCGGTATTATGCTCCGTGACGATAACGGCGCGCTGCACGTGGAAAACATGAAAACGGCGCTGCAAAAGCTTCACGAGCTTGGCGTATCCACGTGGGCGGTGATTCACTGCCCGGAGATCGGCTGCGGCATGGATGCAGACGGCAATTACTATGAATTCAAGAGCCTGAAGCTCCCCAAGGGCTATATCAAGGGTACAGTCGGCGCGGGTGACGCATTCTGCGCAGGCGTTTTGTATGCGGCAGAGAGCGGAAAGACACTGCAGGAGGCGCTGAAGCTTGGCGCGTGCTCGGCGGCGGCATCGCTCAGTGAGGTGAGCGCATCGGACGGCGTAAAGACGGCGGACGAGGTGCTGAAACTGTATGATCTTTATAAAGCGGAGGCGTAATTACATATGAAACAGGCAGTTATGTATGGCGGCGGCAACATCGGCCGCGGCTTTATCGGCGCGCTGCTCAGCCAGTCGGGCTATGAGGTGACGTTTATTGATGTTGCCGAGCCGGTGGTCAAGGCGTTGCAGGAGAATCACCGCTATCCGGTGCGCTATGTGTCGAGCGACGGCCATGAGGATGTGATGATTGAGAACGTGACGGCGGTCAACGGCAACGATCAGGAGGCCGCTTCCGAGGCAATTGCAAACTGCGACATCATGGCGACGGCGGTTGGCGCGCGCATTTTGAAATTCATCGTGGGCAACATCGTTGCCGGTCTTAGAAAGCGCTGGACGCGGACGGACAAGCCGCTGAACATTATCATCTGCGAAAATCTGATGGACGCGAATCTGGTTGTGGAAAAGATGCTCAAGGAGCTTCTGACCGACGACGAGAAAAAGCTGTTTGACGAGCGCGTCGGTCTGGTCGAGGCTTCGATTGGCCGCATGGTTCCGGTTCAGACCGAGGAGATGAAAGACGGCGATCCAATGCGCGTGTGCGTGGAGCGCTATGGCTTCCTGCCGACGGACAAGGCGGCGTTCAAGGGTGAAATTCCCGAAATCCGAAACATGGTTCCGTTTGAGCCGTTTGATTTCTACATCAAGCGAAAGCTCTATATCCACAACATGGGTCACGCAACATGCGCATATCTGGGTGATATCCTTGGGCTTGACTATATCTATCAGTCCATCGACGTGCCAGAGGTTCGCGTGCTGGTACAGAATGCCATGCTGGAAAGCGCGATCGCGCTCAGCCGAAAATACGGCGTGGAGCTGGAAAAGATTGTCCTGCACATCACCGATCTGCTGAACCGCTTTACGAATGCCGCGCTGAAAGATACCTGCGCGCGTGTGGGCGGCGACCCGGCAAGAAAGCTTTCTCCGGCAGACCGGCTGATTGGCTCGTCAACACTGGCACTCGAGCAGGGCGTGATGCCGGCCTACATCGCTGTGGGTGCGGCTGCCGGTCTCAGACGCTATATTAACGAGACCGAGGGCCTGGAGCAGGGCATGGGCGCTGCGAAAAGAGTTCTGGCTGAGGTTTCGGGGCTGGACGATGACAGTGAGCTTGCGAAGCTGATTCTCCATATGTATGAGCTGGTTCTGGAGGAGAAGAGTGTGCGTGAACTGCTCAAAGCTGCCGACGAGGCAAAGGCCGCCAGCATCAAAGACATCATTTGACATTTGAAAAAGAAAATCCCGGCCATATGGCCGGGATTTTTGCGTATGTCAGCGAATCTTGCCATCAGGCAGCTGCTTTCTTCTGCTGTGGCAGCTGCGCCAGAATGATCGCCGTGAACATCAGACCGCAGCCGAGCAGTTCGCGCGGGCTGAGCGCCTGATGCAGGAGAATCCAACCGAAGATAGCGGCAAAGACAGACTCCAGACTCATGAGGAGCGATGCTACTGTGGGGCTGGTATACTGCTGACCGAGAATTTGGAGCGTGTAGCCTGCACCGCCGGACAGAACGCCTGCATAGAGAATGGGGACGGCGCAGCTGGCGATGGCTGCAAGGCTGGGTGTTTCGAAAATCAGCATGCCAAGCGCTGCCCAGAGTGCAGAGACGAAAAATTGAATGCATGACAGGCGGACACACTCCACGCTTCCGCTCACGCGGTCAATATACTGGATGTGGACGGCGAAGCCGAGCGAACAGACAAGTGTCAGCACATCACCGATGTTGATACCGCCAAGACCGCCGGACATACAGAGAAAATAAAGACCGACAACCGAGAACACAACGCCAATCCAGATGTTGAGCCCAGCCTTTTGGTGCAGAAAAATACCGATCAGCGGAACCATGATGATATAAAGCGCAGTAATAAAGCCGGATTTACCGACGGTTGTATATACAAGACCGTACTGCTGGATGGTGCTGGACACAAACAGAATTGTGCCGCAGATAAAGCCGCACAGATGCAGATGATGGTACTCTGCACGGGTGCGCGGACGATTGACGCTTGCGCCGCTTCGGTCGCGCAGCGCGATAACCGGCAGCAGAACCAGTCCAGCCAGAAAATAGCGGCAGGCCTGCATGGTGAGCGGGTCGACGTATTTCATGCCCTCACTCTGCGCCACAAAGCCCGCACCCCAGATCATGGCCGTCAGGAGCAGCATCAGGTTGCCTTTCAGATGTTGTTTCATTGGTATATCCTCTTTTTCAAAAAATGCGACTCTGACAAGATAACACCGATACCGCAGATTGTCAACGGTGCGGCTGTATAGGGAATTATTGTTGTGCTGCGGCGGAAAATGTGATAAGATAGATCAAAACGAAAAAATACACGAACAGGAGTGAAGCAATATGTCAAAAAAAATCCCGGAACGCAACGAAATCCCGGTGGAAAGCCAGTGGGCGCTGGAGGATCTGTATGCAAATGACGCGCTTTGGCAGGATGACCTGAAAAAGCTTTCTGAGGGAAGCGGTAAGCTTGCGTCGTTTGCCGGTAAAATCTCGACCTCGGCAAAGGAACTGCTGGCGTTTTTGCGCTTGGGCGACGAGACGAGCGAACTGCTTGACCGTCTGGCGAACTATGCTATGCGCCGCGGCGATCAGGACAAGCGTAACTCGTATTATCAGGGCATGGTTGGCCAGCTGATGAAAGAACTTGTCGCTATGGATGAAAAGCTCAGCTTCCAGACACCGGAGCTGATGTCGATCTCGGATGAGACAATGGAGCAGTTCTACCGCGACGAGCCGGGCTTGGAGCTCTATCGCCGCCATCTGGAAAAAATCCGCCGCCGCAAGGATCACGTTCTTTCGGCATGCGAGGAAAAGCTGCTGGCCGGTGCTGGTGAAATGGCACAGACGCCGCAGGATACGTTTTCCATGTTCTCAAATGCGGATATCAAGTTTGAGTCCGCTGAGGACAGCAAGGGTGAAAAGCACACGATCAGTCAGGGAACGTATATTTCCTGTCTGGAATCCGCTGACCGCACGCTGCGCAAGAACGCGTATGAAAACTACTATGCCGCATATCAGAACTACCGCAACACCTGTGCCGTATGCTTGAACGGTCAGGTTAAGCAGCTGCAGTTCTTTGCAAACGCAAGAAAATATCCGTCCAGTCTGGACGCATCGCTTGATGCAACCGAAGTGCCCACCAGCGTCTACCACAACCTTATTGAGACGGTGCACCAGAACATGGATAAGATGCACCGCTATGTCCGTCTGCGCAAAAAGCTGCTGGGTCTGGACGAGCTGCATATGTACGATATGTATACGCCGCTGGTGGCCGATGCGGATGCGCATATCGAGTTTGAGGACGCGAAGAAAACCGTTCTGGAAGCGCTCTCCTGCATGGGCGAGGACTACTGTAAGATTCTGAAAGAGGGCTTTGACAACCGTTGGATCGACGTTTATGAGAATGTCGGCAAGCGCTCGGGCGCATACTCGGCCGGTACGCCGGTACATCCGTTTGTGTTGCTCAACTATACCGGTACGCTGGACAGTCAGTTTACGCTTGCCCACGAGATGGGTCATGCACTACACTCCTATCTGTCAACCAAGACGCAGCCGCAGGTCTATTCGGACTATGTCATCTTTGTGGCGGAGGTCGCCTCCACCTGCAATGAGGCGCTGCTGATGGAGCATCTGCTGGGCAAGACCACTGACAAAAAGCAGCGCGCATATCTGATCAACCACTTCCTTGACCAGTTTAAGGGCACGCTCTATCGCCAGACGATGTTTGCTGAGTTTGAGCTGCGCATCGCAGAGCTCAACCAGCAGGGAACGCCTCTGACGGCGGATGTGCTGTGCGACGAGTACCGCAAGCTCAACACGCTTTACTATGGTGCGGATGTTGTGCAGGACGATCAGATTGCGCTGGAATGGGCGCGCATTCCGCACTTCTATTACAACTACTATGTGTTCCAGTATGCAACCGGCTACGCCGCAGCCATCGCGCTTTCACGCAAGATTCTGGCCGAGGGCAAGCCTGCAGTGGAACGTTATCTCGGCTTCCTGTCCGGCGGATGCAGCAAGACGCCGATTGACCTGCTCAAGGGCGCTGGCGTTGATATGACCACAGCTGAGCCGGTCAATACGGCGCTGAGCCTGTTCGGCAAGCTGCTTGACGAGATGGAAGAACTGATGCAGTGATGGAATCGCTGTTTTTACCGGTGCTCCACAGCTTTGAGAACAACAATATTTTCACTGGGAGCTTTGGCGCGTTGCGCTTTCGCGTAGAGCCGCAGATCACGATGAAAACACCCAAAGAAGTGGACATGGAGGCAAGCTCCATGAAGTGCGAATACTGGCACGGGCCGTTTTGCTATGAAAAAAGCGAGATGGAGGGTGAGCAGGTTTTCCCGCTGAGTGAGCAGGGCAAGGCCGATCTGCGCGCGTGGCTGGAATCGCACATCAAAGCGTAATGAAACATTGAGAGGCAATTGCCGCCCGCCGGAGCTCCGGCGGGCGGCATTCGTTTCTGCTTTTTATAGATGCAGCTCTTTCACAGGCGCAAATGCGCACATTCCGGGAATGTACACAAGCGGGACGGGGAAGCTTGCGGCGGTGGCCGAAAAATGATGCGGCGCATAGACTGACGCAGGAGGGAAACTTCTATGTTTGACTATCTGTTCACGTTCCGTGCGCTCACACCGGCGCAGAGCGCACGGAACGTTTTATCGTCGGCGGGGATTCCGGCACTTTTGGAGCGCGCGCCACGAACACTCAGCACACAGGGTTGCGGCTATGTCCTGCGCGTGGGTGCAAACGGCGCGATGAAAGCGCTTTCGGTGTTCCGCAGCCGAAATGTGGGCTATGCACGGCTTTACCGCGCGTTTTATAACGGAACGGTGGAGGAGGTGCGCACGTGATTTATCTTGACAGTGGCGCGACGACGCTGCAAAAGCCGCCGCTTGTTGCGTCGGCGATGGTGCGTGCGATGCGCACGTGCGCAAGTCCGGGACGCGGTGGCTATCCCGCCGCTATGCGGGCGGCGGAGGCGGTGTATGACTGCCGGCAGCTTGCCGCTGGGCTGTTTGACGCGCAGCCGGAGCAAGTTGTGTTTACCATGAATGCCACGCACGCGCTGAATATTGCAATCCGGTCTCTGGTGTCGGCGGGAGATGTGGTGGTCGTCTCCGGCTTTGAACACAACGCCGTGATGCGGCCGCTTTATGACATTGGTGCGCGGGTAACGATTGCGGGACGAAAGCTGTTTGACCAGAACGATACGCTGCGTGCTTTTTCGCGCGCGATCACACCGGACACGCGCGCAGTTATCTGCACACATGTGTCGAATGTGTTCGGCTATATCCTGCCGGTTGATGAGATTGCCGCGATTTGCAGACAGCGCGGCGTGCCGCTGATTGTGGATGCGTCACAGTCGGCGGGAATTCTGCCGGTGTCGCTTCAAAAATGGAGTGCGGCATATATTGCCATGCCGGGTCACAAGAGCCTTTACGGCCCACAGGGAACGGGTATTTTGCTGTGCGGGCAGCTTCCAAAGCCGCTTTTGTGCGGCGGGAGCGGGAGTATGTCCGTCTCGCATGAAATGCCGGATTTTCTTCCGGACCGTGCTGAGGCGGGAACACACAACGTATGTGGAATCTGCGGGCTTGCGGCGGGACTTCGGTTTGTTATGCAGCGCGGGACAGGCGCGATTTTACGGCATGAAATTTTGCTGCGCAGGGCGCTTTGCGCGCAGCTTCAAAAAACAGATAAAATTACGATTTATACAAAAAATACGGCACAAACAGGCGTTTTATCCCTTGCGGTGCGGGGAAAAGACTGCGAGCAGACGGCGGCGTGGCTGGCGGAGCACGGCATGGCGGTGCGGGCGGGGCTTCACTGCGCGCCGCTTGCGCATGAGAGCGCAGGAACGCTGGAAAGCGGGACGGTTCGCGTGAGCTTTTCGGCACTCAATACAATGGAGGAGGCGGAGCGCGCGGCGCTGCTTCTGAAAAAATATTTACAGGAAACGGATTTTGCGCCGATGCGCACTTGCACATCGGCGGACGATGGAGTATAATTACAACGATTATCAGTAACGTGCGGGAGTATACGTGCACGCGGCAAGCGCGCCGGTTGGCGGCGAGGCGGCCATGGCGACGGCGCGCTTTCGCAGCGTTCCTCGTTGTGCGGCGGTATCGCGTCGCGCGGCGGAGCAGGCTTTCTCAGCGGCCGGGTGCGGCAGCTTATGCTGCCGCCACTGCAATAGCCGCGTTTACGGACGAAACATTTGCAGGAGAAACGCGTATGGAAACCATCAAAAACTTTTTCCAGGAAATGCTCTATTCCATCCCAACCATACGGGTTACGGATGTAATCGACATTCTTGTGGTTGCTTTTTTAATTTACTATGTAATGACCCGTATCCAGTCCACCACCGCCGCGCGCGTGGCGCGCAGCATTCTGGTGCTGCTGCTGGTGACGTGGATTACCGATCTGGTGCATCTGTATACGATGAACTGGATTCTGGAGAAAATTCTGGAGTTGGGCTTTATCGCGCTTGTCATTATGTTCCAGCCGGAGCTGCGCCGCGCGCTTGAGCGATTTGGCGGCAAAACCATGCTCCCGTTTACCGACCCCATGGCAAACCGCAGCGCCGAGCAGATGGCCATTACCGCCACAGTCAATGCCTGTGAGATCATGTCAAAGGAGCGCGTGGGCGTGCTGCTGATTTTTGAGCGCAACACGTCGCTTGAGGAGTACTTCAAGACCGGTACAATTATTGACGCGCGAGTGACTGAGCAGCTGCTGCGCAACCTGTTTTTCCCCAAGGCCTCGCTGCATGACGGCGCTGTGATCATTCGCGCCGGGCGGGTGGCGGCGGCGGGTTGTGTCATGCCGCTGTCGGAGAATACACACCTGTCGAGCGATCTTGGCACGCGCCACCGCGCCGGTATTGGTACGAGCGAGGTGTCGGACGCGGTTGTGGTCATTGTCTCGGAGGAGACGGGCACAATTTCGGTTGCCACCGGCGGTATGCTCAAGCGCCATCTTGCACCGCAGACGCTGGAGCGGCTTTTGACAAACGAACTGCTTCCCGAGCAGGAAAACCAGCCGAAAAACCCGCTTGCATGGGTGAAGAGCCACATCGGGCGCGTCGTCGGGAGGGAAAAGCAGCATGAAGAAAAGTGAAAAAAGCAAGCTGATTTCGCTTGCCATCTCTCTGGTGGCGGCAATTGCGCTTTGGATTTATGTTGTCACCATTGTAAACCCCGAGGGGAGTCGCGAGATTACCAATATTCCGGTTGTGTTTTCTGGTCAGGAGGTTTTGCGCGAAGATCAGGGGCTGCTGATTACCGAGGGTGGCGAGCAGACCATAAGCGCCACGTTTTATGGCAAGAACGCAGACCTCAATAAGCTTCTGCAAAGTCAGGACGAGCTGACGGCGGTTGTTGATGTGACAAAGGTGCGAAGTGACCGAACGTATACGATGAGCTACGACATCAAGCTCCCGTCAAGCGTTCAGGATGCGGGCATTACTGTGACAGACCGCTCGCCGAAGAACGTCACCTTTACGGTGCAGAAGCTGGTGCGGAAAGCGGTTGAGATCCGCGGCGATTTTTCCGGCGTGCGGATTGCCGACGGCTATATGCTGGAAAAGAGCAGTTTTGACTATGACACCGTGCTGGTGGAGGGACCGGAGGCCGTCGTGGACACCATCGACTGTGCACAGGTTACCATGACACGCACGAACCTTGAAAAAACCGTGACTGAGTCCGTCAGCTATACGCTGGTGGACAAGGATGGAAACGCAGTAGATACCTCTGATCTGACGATGGACATCGACGAGGTTGAGGTTACGCTGAACGTGGTCAAATATAAGGATGTGCCGCTGGATATCGAGTTTATCGACGGCGGCGGCGCAACGAGCAAGGATGTCAAATATGACATCGAGCCCAAGAGCATTACGCTTTCCGGCGACGCGACGGTGCTGGACGGCATCAACAAGATCGTCCTTGGTACGGTGGATCTTGCCGATATGCTGACAAACAAGGATACCATTACGCTGCCGATTATCATTCCCAACAACGCCAAGAACGTGACAGGCGTGGAGGAAGCGACGGTGACGCTGGAAATCTGCAACAAGGAGACGGCGATTGTCCGCATTGATAAGGCAAACTTTGTCCTGACCAATGTCCCGGAGGGGCTTGAGGCAACATGCGTCACGCAGCAGCTTCAGGTGACGATTCGTGCCGACGCGGCGGATATCAACAAGATCACCGGCGGCAAGATTCGCGTGGTGGCCGATTTGAGCAATTATACGCTGCCCGGTACGCATACGGTCAATGAGGTTACGGTCTATATTGACGGCTATTCCGATGCGGGCGTTGTGGGTGAATACGCAATTGTCGTCTCGCTGGCTGAGCCGACAACAGAAGAGGATAACTGACGCGGCGTGCGTGCGCCGCAGTGTGGAGGATGCTTACATGATTAGAAGCATGACCGGATATGGCCGCGCAGTTCAGACCATTGACGGACGTGAGATTACGGCAGAAATTCGTTCTGTCAACAATCGCTATTTGGACTGCTCGGTCAAGCTCCCGCGGCTGTATGCCTTTGCCGAGGAGAGTATCAAGGCCAAGATTAAAAGCTATATCTCGCGCGGCAAGGTAGATGTCTATATCACCATAGCTACAGCGACGGATGCCAGAATGGAAATTTCGGTCAACCAGCCGGTGTTGGAGGGCTATCTGTCGGCGATGAAGTCGATTGTTGATACCTATGGCGTACGCGATGACATCAGCGTTACGGCGCTGAGCCGCCTGCCGGATGTGTTTGTGGTGCAAAAGGCAGAGGAGGACGAGGAGAAGATCAAGTGCGATATCCTGTCGGTTGTGGGCGAGGCACTTGAGACCTATACGGCGATGCGCACTGTTGAGGGCGCAAATATGGAGGCGGATCTTCGAAACCACGCTGCAATTATCCGCAGCCTTGTGGAAAAGGTGGAGCAGCGCAGCCCCGTTACGCTTGCCGAATACCGTACACGGCTGACGGATAAAATGACTGAGACGCTGGCAAATACGAATATTGACGAGAGTCGTATTTTGCAGGAGGCTGCCATCTATGCTGACCGCATTGCAGTGGACGAAGAGACGGTTCGTTTGCGCAGCCATCTTGACCAGTTGGAGAGTATGCTGACAAGCGGCGGACCGATTGGCCGGAAACTGGACTTCCTGCTTCAGGAGTGTAACCGCGAGGCGAATACCATCGGCTCAAAGGGAAATGATCTTGAGCAGGCGCGCACGGTGGTTGAAATTAAGGCGGAGCTGGAAAAAATCCGCGAACAGACACAGAACATCGAATAAGCGGAGGTCACTATGGAGCTGGTGAACATAGGCTTTGGCAATGCTGTTTCCGTTTCCAGAATTTTGGCTGTGATCAGCCCTGAGTCCGCGCCGATTAAGCGCGTGATTCAGGAGGCGCGTGAGCGCGGAATGCTGATTGACGCATCCTATGGCCGCCGGACAAAGTCGGTGCTGCTGATGGATACCGATCATGTGATTTTATCTGCCGTTTCGCCGGAAAACATCGCGCAGCGCGTGGATACAGATTTTTCGACGCAGCTGCCGGAGGAGGAAGAGTCATGAGCGGAAAGCTGTTTGTTGTCTCCGGGCCGTCTGGCGTAGGTAAAAATACGATTCTTAACCAGATTATCGCGCGCGGAAACAATGTCCGCTATTCCATTTCCGCCACGTCGCGTGCTATGCGCCCGGGCGAGGTGGACGGAAAGAGCTATTATTTTGTCACGCGCGCGCAGTTTGAACAGATGATTACCGACGGTGAGCTTTTGGAGTTTGCCGAGTATGTTGGCAACTACTACGGCACGCCGCTTCGCCCCATTGTGGAGGCAACGCAGAATGGCGTTGACATCGTGATGGATGTGGACGTGGTCGGCGCGCTGAAAATCAAGGAAAAATATCCCGATGCGGTGCTGGTGTTTATCACAGCGCCGTCGTTTGAAGAGATTGAGCACCGGTTGATTGGCCGCGGCGATGTTGCGCCCGATGTGATGCGCGAACGTCTGGAGCGTGCCCGCTGGGAATACAGTCAGGCAGAAAAGTACGATTATACAGTGCTCAATGACAGCGTAGAAAATGCTACGCAGAAGCTGCTTGCCATTATGCAGGCTGAACGCAATAAATCATAAAAACGTGGACTTTTCCACTAACATCAGGAGGAATTCCAATGCTTTATCCCGCAATGTCCGAGCTTTTGAAAAATGTAAACAGCCGCTATCTGCTGGTCAATGTTGTTGCACGCCGCGCACGTCAGATCTCCATTGAGGCGGAAATGAACCATGAGCCGCTGGAGGACAAGCCTGTCACCATTGCTATCCGCGAGGTTGCTGACGGTGAGCTGAAAGCAAAGCTCAAGGATAAGTTTGAACACTGAATCATAATTGCTGCCAGGGCGCAGGCGGATTTCTGCCTACGCCTTGGTGCTGTTTATGGTGAGGTTGCAATTTGTGTAGAATCCGGTGGAATGGGGGCGTAGAAATGATAGCAGGCGTAGCCGTTTCATCGGCTGTTTTTGCCATTGATAAACCCTATTCCTACAAAGTGCCGCCGGAAATGCAGGTGCAGCCCGGTACGCGCGTCATGGTGCCCTTTGGCCGCGGCAATCGCCGCTGCGAGGGCTTTGTGCTGACGCTGGGCGAGGGCGATGAGACCGGACTCAAGCCAATTGAGCGCTGCCTTGATGACGAACCTGTGCTGGATGAGAAGCTCCTGCGGCTGGCGGCCTTTATCCGCGAACGCTGCTTTTGTACGTTCTATGAGGCGGCACGCGCCATTTTGCCGGTGGGGTTGTGGTTTCGCTCAACGGAAATCTACGCGATTGTCCCGGCAACGGGCGAATGGAAGCTGCTGCTTGCCAAAAATGAAACAGCGCTGCGCGTGATGCAGCTTTTAACCGACCTTGGCGGCAGCGCCGAGCTTCCGGCGCTGCGCGAGCAGCTTGTGGATGCGGCAGATTTGCAGGCGGCACTGAAGCTGCTGCTGAATAAAAAACTGCTGACAACGAATCTTGATTTGGAGCAGCGCGCGGGCGCAAAAACCGAGCGTGTGGCGTCGCTGTGCGTCACGGCAGAGGAGGCTTCCGAGTTTGCCGCGCGAAAGCAGAAGTCCGCGCCGCTGCAAAAGGCCGTGTTGGAGCTTCTTTGTGCAGTAGAATCTGCGTCGTGCCGTGAAATCTGCGCGCTGACCGGTGCGTCGATGGCGACGCTCCGGCGGCTGGAAAAGCTGGGGCTGCTTGTGATCACCGAGCACGAAGTGCTCCGCACAGCAGTACAGATAAGCGGTGAACAGCTCCCACCGCCTGTTTTGAGTGAGGAGCAGCAGCACGCCTATGACGGCCTGCGGGCGCAGATGCACGCAGAGAAGCCGGGGACGGCGCTTTTATACGGCGTTACCGGCAGCGGCAAGACGGCGGTCTATATTCGGCTCATTCGCGATGCGCTGGACGAGGGAAAGTCTGCTGTGCTGCTTGTGCCGGAGATTGCACTGACACCGCAGCTGCTTTCCAAGCTGACGGCGCACTTTGGAAACGAGGTTGCGGTGCTCCACAGCTCGCTTCGCGTTGGCCAGCGCTATGATGAATGGCGGCGCGTGCGCGAGGGAAAGGCGCGCGTTGTAGTCGGTACGCGCTCGGCGATTTTTGCACCGGTGCAGAATGCGGGAATCTACATTCTGGACGAGGAGCAGGAGCACACCTATAAATCAGAGAATAACCCGCGCTATCATGCGCGTGAGGTTGCAATCTTCCGTGGCTGGCAGGATGGCGCGCTGGTGCTTCTGGGTTCGGCTACGCCGTCGATTGAGAGTATGTATCAGGCGAAAAACGGGGTATATTCTCTCTACACCATGACGCAGCGGTACAATGGCAGGAGTCTGCCGCGCGCCGAGCTTGTTGATATGCGTCAGGAGCTGAAAAACGGCAACGCAACGTCTGTCAGCCGTGAGCTGGAAGAACGTATTCGAGACAATCTTCTGGACGGCAAGCAGTCTATCCTGTTTTTAAATCGCCGCGGCAACAGCCGGTATCTCATCTGCGTAGAATGCGGCGAAGTGCCGACGTGTCCGCGATGCAGTGTCCATCTGACATATCACTCGGCAAACCGGCGGCTGATGTGCCACTACTGCGGCCATTCGCAGGCCATTCCGCCGCGCTGTCCCAAATGCGGCGGACCGCTCAAGCCGGTGGGAACGGGCACACAAAAGGTGGAGCAGGAGCTTGCGGCGATTTTCCCGGATACGCGTGTGTTGCGAATGGATGCCGATACGGTGTCGGCCAGCAACACGCACGAGGCCATGCTTGGACGCTTTGTGCGCGAACGTGTGCCGGTGCTGCTTGGTACGCAGATGGTGGCCAAGGGGCTGGATTTTGAAAATGTAACGCTGGTCGGCGTTGTGGATGCGGACATGTCGCTGTATGTGGACAATTTCCGCGCGGCGGAGACCACGTTTTCTCTATTGACGCAGGTAGTCGGCCGCGCAGGGCGCGGCAGCAGCGCCGGTATTGCCGTTATTCAGACAATGAATCCGGAGCATCCGGTCATTCAGCTGGCGGCGGCGCAGGATTATGACGGCTTTTACAATTTGGAAATCGGCATCCGCCAGCTTCGACGCTTTCCGCCGTTTTCCGATCTGTTTTTGATCACGTTTACCGGTGTGCAGGAGGAGCAGGTCATGCGCGCAGCGGCACGTTTCCGTGTGGCGCTACTGGAAAGCCTGAAAAAGAGCAGCGGGCTTGCGGAAGCGGTGCTCCTTGGCCCTGCGCCAGCGCCGGTTGTCAAGGTGAACTACACCTATCGCTACCGCCTGACGCTTTCGTGCAGAAATACACGCGAGGTGCGCCAGCTGCTCAGCTATCATCTGCGGGAATTTGCCCGCGACAAACAAAACAGAGGCGTCAGCGCGTTTGCCGACGTCAATGCATATGACTAGGAGGACGCATTATGGCTTTACGGAATATTGTTACGGTGGGCGACCCCGTACTGAATAAAAAGTGCCGCCCGGTGGTTCGCTTTGACGAGCGGCTGGGACAGCTGATTGATGATATGATTGAGACGATGCACGATGCAAGCGGCGTGGGACTGGCTGCGCCGCAGGTTGGCGTTCTGCGCCGGATTGTCGTGGTAGATACCGGCGACGAGGATCTGGAGCTGGTTAATCCGGAGATTGTGGAAGTGAGCGAGGAAACGCAGACCGGCCTTGAGGGCTGCCTGAGCGTGCCGGGGAAGTACGGCATTGTCACGCGTCCGAACCATGCCGTGGTGCGCGCGCAGGATCGCACGGGCGACTGGTATGAATACGAGGGCGAGGAGCTGATTGCGCGCTGCTTCTGCCACGAGATTGACCATCTGGACGGCCATCTGTATACAGAAATTGCCGAGCGGATGCTGACGCCGGAGGAGCTTGAGCAGATGAACCGCGAAGCGGAGGAAGCTGCGGAGGACGAAGAATGAGACTTGTCTATATGGGCACGCCGGAGATTGCAAAGGTGTGCCTGCAAAAACTGTATGAGAGCGGCTTTGAAATTGCCGCTGTCTATACAAAGCCGGATACGCCGAAAAACCGCGGCATGAAGCTGGCGCAGTCGGCAGTAAAGGAATACGCGCTGTCAGTCGGACTGCCGGTTATCCAGCCGGAGACGTTCCGCGACGACGCGGTGGTGGAGCAGCTCCGCGCGCTTGCACCCGATCTGATTGTGGTGGTGGCATACGGCAAGATTCTGCCGCAGCGCGTGCTGGACATTCCAAAGCTTGGATGCATCAATATGCATGGCAGCATTCTGCCGCAGCTGCGCGGTTCTGCGCCGGTGCAGCGCGCAATTCTGGAGCATTTTGACGAGACCGGTGTGACGGCCATGTATCTTTCTGCTGGGATGGATGAGGGCGACATCATCGACGTGCGCAAAACGGCGATTGACCCGATGGAAACGTCGGGTGAGTTGATGGAGCGGATTTCGTATCTGGCGGCGGATCTGGCCTGCGATACTGTGCGGGCAATTGAAAACGGCACGGCCGCGCGCACACCGCAGGACAGCAGCCGCGCGACATATGCCGATATGCTGGATAAGTCCCTTTCGCCGATTGACTGGAGCGAGAACGCGAGACATGTGGTTGACCATGTGCGCGGACTGGTTCCGTGGCCGGTTGCCACGACAGAACTTGGCGGAAAGACGTGCAAGATCTTCCGCGTGGAGCGTACAGACAGGAAAACGACGGCTGCGCCCGGTACGCCGGTGGCGCTGGATAAAAAGGGACTGTGCGTTGCCTGCGGCGGCGGAGATGTGCTGCGGATCACGGAGCTTCAAGCCGAGGGCGGCAAGCGCATGGCGGCTGCCGACTACTTCCGCGGCCACCCGATTACCATTCCGGAGGAACAATGAACGCAAGAAACACAGCGCTCTCGGCGCTGATTGCCACGCGCCGGCAGGGCGCGTGGTCGGACGGTATTCTTAAGCAGTATATCGCGCGTGACGGCCTTGACCGCCGCGACGCAGCGTTTTGCAGCAGCCTGTGCTATGGCGTGCTGCAAAACCGGATGCTTCTGGACTTCTACATTTCCGGCTTCCTAAATGGAAAGCTGCGCGATTTGCAGCCGGTGGTGCTGGACATTCTGCGGCTTGGAATGTATCAGATTGCGTTTTTGGACAAAGTACCGTCGTCTGCTGCCGTCAACGAGGCGGTGGATCAGTGCAAGCGGTATGCAAATAAGCGCGCTGCGGGGCTGGTGAACGGTGTTTTGCGCGCAGCGGCGCGTGCGGATGTTCTCCCGCAGCCGGATGATCTGGCGATAAAATACAGCCATCCGCAGGCGCTGGTTGACCTGCTGCGTGAGAGCGTGGGCGATGCGATGCTTGTGCCGCTTCTGGCGAGCGACAACGCCCCTGCGCCGACAACCCTGCAAGTCAATCCACTGATTCCGGGAAGTGAGCATGCCGTACAGGAGCTGCTTGACGCGGGTGCGGCGCTTACGCCGCATCCATGGCTGGACGGCTGCTGGCTGGCAAAGGGAACGGGAAATCTGGAGCAGCTGGAAGCATTTCAAGATGGACGTATTTTTGTGCAGGATGCAGCGGCGCGCCTTGCGGCGATAGCCTCCGGCGTAGCGCCGGGAATGCGCGTGATCGACGTGTGCGCCGCACCGGGTGGCAAGAGCTTTGCCGCCGCGATGCAGATGCAAAACGAGGGAAGTGTTCTCTCGTGCGATATCCATCCGCATAAGATGGAGCTGATTGAAAAGGGCGCGCAGCGCCTTGGCATTACGATTGTACAGCCGCAGGTGCAAAGCGCTGCGGAGCGGCGCGCGGAATTCGTGGATGCATTTGACGTGGTGATTGCCGATGTGCCGTGCTCCGGCCTTGGCGTGATCCGCAAAAAGCCGGATATCCGGTATAAGGATCTGGCGCAGACGGAGCGGCTTCCCGCGCTGCAAAGCGCAATTCTTGATAACGTCAGCGCGTATGTAAAGCCGGGCGGTGCGCTGCTCTACAGCACGTGCACCGTGCTGCGGCGCGAAAATGAGGATGTGGCGCGCGGCTTTTTGGCCCGGCATTCCGAATTCCAGTTAGAGGCGTTCGACGTACCGGCGGGCGCGCAGCTTGAAAATGACGGAATGCTGACACTCTTGCCGTGTGTCCACGGAACAGATGGCTTTTTTATCTGTAAAATGAGGAGAATTCGATGAAGCAGGATCTCAAATCCATGACGCTTGCGCAGATGCAGTCGGCGTTTTCTGCGATGGGCGAGCCGAAATTCCGCGCAAAGCAGGTCTTTACGTGGCTGCATAAGGGTGCGGAGTCGTTTGACGAGATGACAAATCTTTCGCTGCCGCTGCGAAAAAAGCTGGATGAGACCTACTATATTACTGTTCCAAAGCCGGTGCGCGTACAGCGCTCACAAAAGGACGGAACGATTAAGTATCTCTGGAAGCTGCGTGATGGCAACTGTGTGGAGTCGGTTCTGATGCAGTACCACCACGGCAACAGCGTCTGCATTTCCTCAGAGGTTGGCTGTCCGATGGGCTGTAAGTTCTGCGCGTCCACGCTCGGCGGTCTTGTGCGGCGGCTGAGTCCGTCGGAGCTTCTTGATCAGGTACTGTTTAGCCAAAAAAACTCCGGCCTGCCGATTTCCAATATTGTTTTGATGGGCATCGGCGAGCCGCTTGACAATTTTGACAACGTCATGCAGTTCTTGGAACTGGTCAACAGCCCGGACGGTATGAACATCGGAATGCGGCATATCAGCCTGTCCACCTGCGGACTGGTTGATAAGATTCATCTGCTTGCCGAGCGCAAGCTTCAGCTGACGCTCTCCGTCTCGCTTCATTCGCCGGACGACGAGAGCCGCAGCAAAATCATGCCGGTCAACCGCAGGTGGAATGTGGATACGCTTTTGCAGGCGTGCCGCGAATATTTTGAGGCGACAGGGCGGCGTGTTTCGTTTGAGTATACGATGATTGACGGCGTTAGTGATTCGCCGCAGCAGGCGGAGCTTCTTGCAAAAAAGCTTCAGGGCATGGCGGCGCACGTCAACATGATACCGCTCAATGCCGTGGATGAGACGGGACTGCGGTGCAGCTCCCGACAGGCCATCGCGGAGTTTCAGCGGATTTTGGAGAAAAGCGGCGTAACGGCGACCGTTCGCCGCACGCTTGGAAGCGATATTGACGCATCCTGCGGCCAGCTGCGCCGCAAGTATGAAAAAGCAGATAAGGAGGAATGACCATGCAGCTATGGGGCTTGACCGATCCCGGCAATCTCCGTCCACAGAACCAGGACGCATATGCAATGATATCGTTCGGCCACGACCGCGCACTGATGATTGTCTGCGACGGAATGGGCGGCGCGAAATCCGGCAATGTGGCAAGTTCTATGGCGGTGGATGTCTTTGTTGAGGAGGTACGCCGCGCGCAAAAGCTTGCCGTAACCGCGGAAAAGGCGGAAACGGTATTGCGCGGCGCGCTGGAGCTGGCGAACAAGGCTGTCTATGAGCAGTCGCTGCTCAGCGATGACTATGCCGGTATGGGGACGACGCTTGTTGCGGCGTTTATCCTGAAAAATCAGGCAATTGTGATTAACGTCGGCGATAGCCGCGCCTATCACTTTACGCAGGCGGGCGTCAACCTTTTGACGCGTGACCATTCTATTGTGGAGCTGATGGTGCAGCGCGGTGAGCTGACGCGTGAGCAGGCGAAAAACTATCCCGGTAAGAACCTGATTACCCGCGCCGTTGGCACAGAGCCCCGCGTAGAGGCTGATGTCTATGTACAGGAGCTTCACCGTGATGACTGCCTTCTTCTTTGCAGCGACGGCCTTTCCAATGAGATGGCTGATCAGGAACTGCTCTTTGAAGTTGTGCACGGCGTGCACAAAAGCGACTGCTGCCAGCGACTGCTGCGGATT
>CAKTUT010000006.1 GCA_934621665.1 uncultured Oscillospiraceae bacterium
AACCAGCGCAATATAGCTTGCCTTGCGCGCCTCATCCGGCTCGGAGATGATGCGCACGTCGTGGTAGAATTTGTTCGCAGCCACGGCCAGCTCGTAGATATACGCGCAGATGACGTTCGGCGCGGCTTCGCGGCATGCACCGCGAAGCGAATCGGAAAGGCGCGAGAGCACCAGCATCAGTTCCTTTTCCTCCTCACCGGCCGGTGCGAGGAGCTTCGCTTCGCTGACGTTTCCGGTGTACTTGGCCAGAATTGACTTGATGCGGACGATGGTGTACAGGATATACGGACCGGTATTGCCCTCAAACGACGAGAAACGGTCAAGGTCAAAGATATAGTCTTTGGTGGCAAGGTTGCTCAGGTCGCCGTATTTTAGCGCAGCCAGCGCAATCAGACGTGCCGTTTCAGGCAGATCCTCGTTGGAAACGGTCTGGTTTTCGGAAATTTTGGCTGTGACATAGTCGGTAATTTCACGAATCAGCTGCTCCAGCCGCATCACGCCGCCCTCACGCGTTTTAAAGGGCTTGCCATCCTTACCGTTCATTGTGCCAAATCCAATGTGCTGAAGCTCGGTCGTTGCCGGAACCAGCTCTGCCTTGCGCGCCACGCGGAAGAACTGCTCAAAGTGCAGCGCCTGACGCTTGTCGGTCAGATAGAGCAGCTTGTCAGGGTGATAATCGCGCTCACGCTGGATGATGGTGGCAAGGTCAGTGGTGGCGTAGAGTGTTGCACCGTCAGACTTGACCAGAATGCAGGGCGGAATCTCCTTTGCGTCGGTCTCTTCCTGTACAGGAACAACCAGTGCGCCGTCGGATTCAACGGCCAGATGCTTTTCTTTGATGATGTTCAGAAGCTCCGGGATATACGCCTGCGCGTCGCTCTCACCGAGCCACACGTCAAACGTCACGTCCAGCGCACCGTAATTTTTCTTGAGGTCGGCGACGGACACGCGCAGAATGTGCTGCCAAAGCGCGTAATAGCCGCGTTCTTTATTTTGAAGCTTCTTTGTCGCCTCGTGCGCGCGGTGAGCAAATTCCTCGTCTACCTTGCTGCGGGCGCTGGCTGCGGGGTAAATCTCTTCCAGGTCGGAGATGGTAAACGGCGCTTCGGTGGGATATTCACCGGTGAAGTGATCGTCAAAGTAGGGGAGATTCGGCTGGCGCTCACGCAGTCCCTCAATGACAAGACCCATCTGAAGACCCCAGTCGCCAAGGTGCACGTCGCCGATGACCTTGTGGCCAAAGAAGCGGTAGATGCGCTTGACCGACTCGCCGATGATGGCTGATCGCAGATGGCCAACATGCAGCGGCTTTGCCACGTTTGCGCCGCCGTAGTCCACCACAATCATGCGCGGCTCACACTCGGGCGTGACGCCGAAATGCGCATCCTGCGACATTTGGCGCAGATAGGCAGCCAGCTCCTCGCCGGACACACGCAGGTTCAAAAAGCCGGGCTTGACGGCGGAAACCTCGGAGAACAGCGCGCAGCCGTCAAGCTTTGCGGCTACGTCCTCGGCAATCTGGATGGGCGCTTTGTGATATGCCTTGGCGGCGGGCATTGCACCGTTGCACTGGTATTCGCAAAGGTCAGGGCGGTTGGACAGCGTGACCTTGCCGTATGCGCCGTCATAACCGGCCTGCTCAAATGCACCGGAAACCTGACGGGAAATCAAGTCAAGCAGTAATTCCATGGGGGTTCCTCTCATTCGTACAATATTCTAAAACATTATAGCAATTCTTTCCGGAAATGTACAGCCTCAAAACAGAAAACGGGCGCACAGCGCAGCTGCAAGAAAGCCGGACAAATCGGCAATCAGCGCGGCGGGGATGGTGTGGCGCGTTTTGCGGATGCCCGCCGCGCCAAAGTAGACGCTGACGGTATAGAATGTGGTTTCCGTGCTGCCAAGCATCACGGCGGCGGTGCGTCCGACAAGCGAGTCAACACCGTGTGTGCGCATCAGCTCTGCGCCCACGGCCAGCGCCGCGCTGCCGCTGATCGGGCGGATGAGCATTAGCGGCACAACCTCCGGCGGAATGCCGAGAAGCCTGGACGCCGGGGCGAGAAAAACGCTCAGCCGGTTAATCAGTCCGCTTGCGCGGAGCATGGAGACGGCGCTCATTAAAATGACAAGCGACGGGATAACGGAAAACAGCAGCCGCAGACCGTCCTGCGCACCGAGCACCAGCTGAGAATAGAAATCCTCCTTTTTGCGCAGCGACCACACGCACACAAAGACCAGCAGCAGGGGAACGACAATCTCGGTCATTGGCTGCGGCCCTCCATGATGCGTGCGGCGAGAAGTCCCATGCATACGGAAAACAGCGACGTCAGCCACACGGCAGGAAGAATGTCAAAGGGAGCCTCCGCGCCAAGCGCCGTGCGCAGCGCCGCGACGGTTGCGGGAATCAGCTGGATGGACGCGGTGTTCAGCACGATCAGGCGGCACATCTCATTGTTTGCATCCGGCGTGCCGGAAAGCGTCTGCATCCGGCGGACGGCGGCGATGCCAAGCGGCGTGGCGGCGTTTCCAAGACCGAGAAGGTTTGCCGTGAAGTTTGCGCTGATTGCGTCGCGTGCCTGTGCATCGCAAAAGGCGGATGGAAAAATCCGTGACAAAAACGGGCGTAAAAGCGCGGAAAGACGGCTTGCAAGACCGCTTTTCTCCATTACGCGGGCGAGTCCGCTCCAAAGGCAGAGCGCGCCCGCCAGCGACAGCCCAAGCGTAATGCCGTTTTGTGCGCCGGTCAGCGCGGCTGTGCCGACGGCCGGCGCGCAGCCGGTTATAACAGCACAAACAAGCGCTGATGCAGTCATGAAAAGCCAGATCACGGACATTGCCACACGAACCGCTCCTTTTTCCTAAAATTTGCATTCTTGTTCATAATTTGTTCATATTTAAATGATATTGTTGAAAAGGTAAATTTTGTTTCTTCTTGGTGGAGTTGGTATGCCGCCATTAAGAAAGGGGTTACGACAGGGGGTTATCCAAAAATGAAATCAACAGGTATTGTCCGCAAGGTCGATGAGCTTGGACGCATTGTTCTTCCAATTGAGCTGCGCCGCACGCTGGACATTGCGGAAAAGGACGCAATTGAAATCTATGTTGACGGTGCGTCGATCATTCTGAAAAAGTATGAGCCGACCTGCATCTTCTGCGGCGAGTCCAAGAACGTCTCCGTTTTCAAGGGCAAGAACATCTGCGGAGCTTGCATGAAAGAGCTGAAAAAGCAGTGAGCAGATTAGAAAAATCCGGTACATCGTTTTTGATGTACCGGATTTTTACACACTTTTTAGAAAAAATTCAGCTCGAAAATCTCTTGTTTTTATAAAAATTACGATTCACACGATGATTTTAGTACCGCGTCGTACAAAACGTTCTTTGCAAGGCCTGTTTCTGATGCGATCCGCCGTACAGCATCCTTTTTTGATACGCCGCGCGCAATTTCGTCCAGCGCCAGCGCTACCGCATCCGCCAGCGTGACAGCCGTCTGCGCTGTTTCCTGTGCGCCCTCCACGATCAGAACAAACTCGCCGCGCGGCGGTGTTTCGTCATATATGGCGCACGCCTTGCCAAGCGTGGTGCGCACAATCTGCTCGTGGAGCTTGGTCAGCTCCCGGCAGAGACTGATGCGGCGGTCAGTGCCGAACGCGGCAGAGAGGTCAGCCAGCGTCCGCGTCAGCTTGTGCGGCGCTTCATAAAAAATCATCGTGCGCGTCTCATTTTTTAAGCCCGACAGGTGTTCCTGCCGGCTTTTTTTGTTGGTAGACAAAAAGCCCTCAAAGCAGAAGCGGCCGGTGGGCAGTCCCGAAATGCTCAGCGCACTGACCGCGGCACACGGGCCGGGGATGGCGCTGACGGTGACGCCGGCACTGGCGCACAGCGCAACCAAGTCCTCGCCGGGGTCGGAGATAGCGGGCGAGCCAGCGTCCGAGACCAGCGCACACGTCTCACCGGCCAGAATGCGCTCAATGATGCGCGGGCCGGATTCCTTTTTGTTGTGCTCGTAATAGCTGACGAGCGGCTTCTTGATTTCCAAATAGTTTAACAGCTTCAGCGTCACGCGCGTGTCCTCGGCGGCAATAAAGTCCGCCTCGGCAAGCGTTTTGCGGCAGCGGGGCGAGATGTCGCCCAGATTTCCGATGGGCGTGGGAACAAGATAGAGCATACCGGGCATAATCAGGCCTCCTGATGATAAATTCTGATAAAATCTGCGCTGGGCTTGCCGTCACCGCCGTATAGAATCAGATCCGATTCATACGCAAGTGACGGCTTCGCGCCGAGTCTGCTTTCCAGCAGCACCAGACTGACCGGCGAGCCGGGACGGTGGCGTACAAAGCGGATGCGCTTTGGCTCCAGCGCGTTCTGGCGCAAAGCACAGATGATGTCGGCCAGACGCTCAGGCTTGTGCACCAGACAAAAGCGTCCGCCGTATTTTAATAGCCACGCTGCGCAGCGGCAAAGTTCGTCGAGCGTACACGTCTGCTCACTGCGTGCGGCGGCAAGCGAATCTGTCTGCGCCAGCTTGCCGCTGGCGGTGGGGTAGTAGGGCGGGTTTGCAATCACACCGTCAAACGCGCCGTGCGGCAAGCATGTGCGGTGCTCACGCAGATCGCCGCAGATGACATGAAAGCGTGCGTCAAGACCGTTTCGCGCGGCGTTTTCCTGCGCCGCGGCGGCTGCCTGCGCCTGCAGCTCCACGCCCGTCAGCTGCGCTTGCGGATATTTTGCGCACAGCAGCAGCGACAGCGCACCGCAGCCGCATCCAAGATCCGCGATAGACACGCGGGGCGAAAATACGGCAAAATCGGCCAGCACCATGGAGTCGGTGCTCAGACGGAACTGCGCGCCATCATATTCCATCCGGTAGCGTCCGGCAAGAAGCTCCTGCATCACGTGACTCCTTTTTTGTGGTTACAGCAAGCGAGCCTGTGCAACTGCACAGGCTCGCTGCCATGTACGAAATTACTCCTCGGAGATTGCGTCGTTGGGGCACTCTGCCGCGCAGGTACCGCAGCTTACACACTCGTCAGCATTGATGACGTACTTGTCGTCGCCCTCGGTGATAATGCCGAGCGGGCAAGCGTCGGCGCAAGCACCGCACTTGACACAAGCGTCGCTAATTACATAAGCCATAATTGCACCTCCATGTTTTTATGCGTCTTTATTCTAGCACGCTTTTTGGAAAATGCAAATGCTAATTCTGTAAACAGAGTGTAAAATGTGAATTTTTTCGAGAACGCCGTATAAAAGTGCATACCTGCGGCGAAAATTCAATGAAAACGCAAACGGTGGGGTGAGAAAAATGCAAAAGGCGCGCTTTTCCGCGCAGATGCAGGAGGCTCTGCGCCGCGCGCATACGCTGGCGCGCGAGATGGGGCACAGCTATGTGGGTACGGAGCATCTTCTGCTTGGTGTGATGGCGAACGAGCGGCTGAGCGCGTCGGCGGTGCTCAGCCGCTGCGGCTGGGAGGCGGGGACGTTTCGTTGCCTGCTGCTGGCCGAGACGGGACGCGGAAGCGGGAGGCTTCCGCTTTTGCAGGGACTGACGCCCAGGGCGAAGCACGTGCTGCGTCAGGCGCAAAACGAAGCACGGATGACACGCATGGACGAGATCCGTCCGGAGCATCTGCTGCTTGCGCTGACGCGGGAGGAGCACTGCACTGCAGCGAAAATTTTGCAGTGCGGCGGCGCGGATCTCAACTGTGTCTTTTCGGATGTCTACCGGGCGCTGCGCACCGGCGGTGCAGAACAACAAACAGACGGGGGGAAAACCACTACGAGACTTCTGGAGCTATACTGTGACAATATGCTGGAAAAGGCGGCGCGGGCAGAGCCGGTCATCGGACGCGAACGCGAGATTGCGTCGGTGCTGCAAATCCTGTGCCGGAAGAATAAAAATAACCCCGCGCTCATCGGCGAGCCGGGCGTTGGCAAGACGGCCATTGTGGAGGGGCTTGCACAGCGGATTGCCGCGGGCTGTGTACCCGAACAGCTGCGCTGCAAGCGGCTGTTCTGCCTGAACATGGCAAGCGTCCTTGCGGGGACAAAGTACCGCGGTGAGTTTGAAGAGCGTATCCGCGATATTTTGGCGGAAATCCGCCGCTGCGGTAACATTATATTATTTGTTGACGAAATGCACACCATTGTCGGCGCTGGCAGCGCCGAGGGCGCGATTGACGCAGCAAATCTTCTGAAACCCGCGCTGGGACGCAGCGAACTGCAAATGATCGGTGCGACAACGCTTGAGGAGTACCGACGGCACATCGAAAAGGACGCTGCGCTTGAGCGGCGCTTCCGTCCGGTGGTTGTGCGCGAGCCGACGCAGGCGGAGACAAAGACCATCCTGATGGGACTTCGCCCGGGACTGGAGCAGCACCACCAGATTCACATCAGTGAGGAGGCGGTTGATGCGGCGGTGGAGCTTTCGTGCCGCTATATCACCGACCGCTTTCTGCCGGACAAGGCGCTGGATCTTCTGGATGAAAGTGCGGCGCGCGTGCTGCTGGAGCAGAGCGAGCACGGCGGCGGGCGGCTTTTTGAAAAGAAGCGTCTTGCGTTGACACGGGAGCTGGATCAGGCAGTGTCAAACGGCGAGTATGAGCGCGCGGCGGTGGTGCGGGACAAGATCCAGAGCCTGATGCGCCAGCAGATGGGAACGGTACAGGCGCTGCGCAGGCGCGTGCTCGATCGGGCGGATGTGGCCGAAGCAGTATCTGACCGCACGGGCATCCCGGCGGGAAAGCTGACGGAAAATGAGCGCGAAAAAATACTGACGCTGGAAGCGTCGCTGCGCAGCCGCATCATTGGACAGGACGAAGCAGTTCACGATGTGGCGCGCGCCGTGCTGCGCGGGAGGACGGGACTGCGCGACACGGCGCGTCCGGCAGCGTCGATGCTGTTTATGGGGCCGTCGGGCGTAGGTAAGACAGAGCTTTGTAAGGCGCTTGCCGACTGCGTTTACGGAAGTCGCGATGCACTCGTCCGCATTGACATGACCGAGTATATGGAGGCAAACTCCGTCACGCGCCTGATCGGCGCGCCGCCGGGCTACATCGGTCACGAGGAGGGCGGCACGCTGACGGAAAAGGTGCGCCGGCGGCCATACAGCGTGGTGCTGTTCGACGAACTGGAAAAGGCGCACCGTGATGTTTGCGGCCTGCTGCTGCAAATCATGGAGGACGGCATTCTGACCGACTCGGTTGGACGTACGGTGGACTTTAAGAACACAATGATCGTTATGACGTCGAATCTTGGCAGCGGACAAATCGGAAAAAACGGCCTCGGCTTTTCACCGGACGATACCGATTCGCGTACCCGGACGCTGCTGCGCCAGTGCTTCAGCGTGGAGTTTTTGGGACGCATCGACTGCATTGCACAGTTCCGGCGGCTGGGAGAGGAAGAGCTGCGGCAGATTGCGCAGATGCAATTGGAGCATGTGGCAAGCAAGGCGGCGGCGCAGGACATCACGCTGGAAGTTGACGAGAGTGCCGCAGCATGTCTTGCACGGCAGTGCGCGCGCGACGACAGCGGCGCGCGCAGCATCCGCCACCGGATTCAGGATGCGGTGGAGGGCGAGCTTGCACAGCGGCTTCTGGCGGGTGGGACACTCCCGCCGCTGCGGCTGGAGGCGCTGGATGGAACACTGACACTGACGGAAACGGCGGCGCTGGAGCGCTGAAAATGATGAGAAATAGCGGCGCGGCGGACGGCGGTGTGACGCTGTCCGCCGCATTTTCTACGATTATAGAATAAACGTTCGAAAATTTGAAATTGGCGGTGAAACTGACTAAAAATCGGCGAAATTTTTACACAGAAATTTTTGAAAAAGGACTTGCATTTTATGTCAACGGATTATATTATATTATCAATGTGGAGCAAAGTGGAGTAAAAAAGATGAAAGTGGAGCAAGAAAGGAGCGTGAGGGAATGTACGGTAAATACAAGCACACGGTAGACCCCAAGGGTCGTCTGTTCGTTCCCTCCAAGCTTCGTGAAGAGCTCGGCGACGTCTTTTACGTCACGGTTGCGCCCGACAAGTGCCTGTCGGTCTATACAAGCGAGGGCTGGCAGGAGATTATGGACAAATATAACGCGCTTCCCATTTCGCAGGCGCGGAAGATGCGTTTTCTGTTTGCGAACGCGGCCAAGTGTGAGCCGGACAAGCAGGGACGCTTTCTGATTCCGGCGGAGCTCCGGCAGTATGCCGGACTTGACCAGGAGGTCACGTTCATCGGCCAGGGCGGCCGCGCCGAAATCTGGAACAGCGAAACCTATGAGGAGCAGGAGCGCGAGATGCTGACGCCCGAGAATCTGGCGGCGACAATGGAGGAGCTTGGCTTCTGATGGAGTTTTCACATAAATCCGTTTTGCTGGACGAGTGTATCGAGGCGCTGAATATCCGGCCCGACGGCATCTATCTGGACGGGACGCTGGGCGGCGCGGGACACTCGCTGGAAATCTGCCGACGGCTGATCGGCGGACATCTCATTGGTGTTGACCGCGACACGGTGGCGCTCGAGGCTGCGGCAAAGCGTCTGCATGCGCACCGGAGCAAGGTAACGCTGGTGCACGACAACTTTGCAAACCTTGGCCAGATACTGGACAGTCTCGGCCTTGATGCGATTGACGGGATGCTGTTTGACCTTGGCGTGTCGTCACCGCAGCTGGACGACGGTGAGCGCGGCTTTTCCTATATGGTGGACGCGCCGCTGGATATGCGGATGAACCGCGATGACACGCTTACGGCGTACGATATTGTAAACAACTGGCCGCGCGAGGAGCTGCGGCGGATTTTGTTTGAGTATGGCGAGGAGCGCTACGCGCCGCTGATTGCCGCGGCAATTGAGCGCGTGCGCAGCGACCGGCCGATTGAAACGACGCAGGAGCTTGTCCGCGTCATCAAAAGCGCCATGCCGCCGCAGGCGCTGCGCGAAAAGCAGCACCCGGCCAAGCGGAGCTTTCAGGCCATCCGCATTGCGGTAAACGACGAGCTTGGCGCGGTGAGCCAGATGATGCGCATGGCCATCTCACGGCTGAATCCCGGCGGGCGGCTGGCGGTAATTACGTTCCAGTCGCTGGAGGATCGCATCGTAAAAAACGCCATGGCCGAGGCGGCCAAGGGGTGTATCTGCCCGCCGGGCTTCCCAGTGTGCGTGTGCGGCAGAAAACCGCAGATCCGGCTGGTCAGCCGCAAGCCCATCGTACCAAGCGGGCGTGAACTGATGGAAAATCCTCGTGCGCGCAGCGCAAAACTCCGCGTGGCGGAAAAACTGTAATCGAAATTTTACGCAAAGGAAGTGAACGTCGTGGCAGACGAGAGAAGATATTATGGCACAAACGGTGCGGCTGCGTATGACGTTTACGCAGGAGACCGCTACAGCAGTGCCGCGCGCGAGCTTCCTCGGCAAGAGCCGCAGCGACGTCATCTTCCGCAGGAGCAGCCGCAGCCCCAGCGCCGCCAGCGCGTCCGCGCAAAAACGGCGGTAGCGCCGTTCACGCTGTTCGGGATTGCGGTGGTTGCGTGCATGCTGGTGCTGGTGATTTTCGGCTATGTGCAGCTATTTGAGGCCAGCAGCAATGTCAGCAAGCTGCAAAGCAGACTCTCTGCGCTCCAGCAGGAAAAGATCCTGCTTCAGGCAAAGTACGACGGTCAGCTGGATCTGCGCACGATTGAGCAGCGCGCGGGCGAGCTTGGCCTTTCCGCACCAAAGGACGATCAGATTGTCTATGTCAGCCTTGCTGGCAGCGACCGGGCGGAAATTTACGAGGAAGAAAAAAACAGTGTGGTTGGCGAGATCGTGAGCGCTGTGGAAGAAAGTATTTCCAGCCTCATTGCATATCTACGGCTGGGTTCGGCATAGGCTGAAAGCGGCAGACCGCAGGAATAGAGCTTTGGCAAGGGCGGTTGAGGATCAAAAAACCGCCCTTGTTTTGACAGTATGGATGGAAAGGCGCAGTCAATGGCATTGAAAGTAATCCGTCCGGAGGACGGCAGACATAAGAAGAAAAAAACAGATCCGGCTCAGAGTGCGCAGCGGGCAAACCGTACGATTCTGCGCCGGACGCTCGTGCTTCTGGTGGTGTTCGGTATCGGTGTGTTTATTCCGCTGATTGCGACGCTGTATAACCTGATGATCAAGCAGCACGACTATTATGAGGCGCTGGCCATTAACAACCAGACGCGCTCCACACCGCTGAGCGCGGCGCGCGGACTGGTCTATGACCGCAATATGAATATTCTGGCTTCATCTACGACGGTGGAGACGGTGTTCATCGACCCGAATGAAATCGCAAAGGAAATGGAAAAACCGGAAAACAGCGGCCTGCTGGATAAAATTGCGAACGGCCTGTCCGGAATTCTGGATGTGACGGCGGATTTCGTCCGCGAACAGGCGGCAGATAAGGCCTATCGCTACAAGGTCATCCAGCGAAAAATCGACGAGACGCTTGCCGATGAGGTGCGCGCGTTTATTAACGACAACGACATCACCGGCGTGTATCTGGAAACTGATGCAAGCCGTGTCTATCCGTATTCCTCGCTTGGCGCGCAGCTGCTGGGCTTTGTCAGCAGCGACAATGTGGGCACAGAGGGCATCGAATCCTATTACAATTCCTATCTCGAGGGCACGGCGGGCAAGGTTGTCACAACGAAAGGCAACTACGGCTCGGAAATGCTCTACACCTATGAAAAATACTATGACGCGTCCAACGGCGATAGCCTGGTGCTGACCATCGACACTACCGTCCAGCAGATGCTGGAGAAGAATTTGCAGGCGGCGATTGACCGCTATGAGATTCAAAACGGCGCGTTCGGTATTGTCATGGACGTGAACACCGGCGCAATTGTCGCCATGGCTACGCTTGGCAGCTATGACCCGAACAACCATCTGGAAATCTATGACGAGCAGACGGCGCAGACGCTGGAGGAAGAATACCAGCAGCTTTTGACGTATAAAAAGGGCACGGACGAATACGAGCAGAAGCGAACGGAATATAACCAGCATGTGGCTGCCGCGCGCTTGAAGCAGTGGCGCAACCGCTGCGTTTCCGACGGCTATGAGCCGGGCTCTACGTTCAAGGTCGTTACGCTGGCCGAGGCGCTGGACAGCGGCGCGGCCACGCTGAACGACACGTATTTTTGCAGCGGTGAGGAAATGATTGCCGACCGTGATAAGCCGGTTCACTGCTGGAAAGCAGCCGGCCACGGCGCACAGACAACGGCTGAGGCACTCGGCAATTCCTGCAATATTGCGTTCGGCCACATCGGCGTCAAGCTTGGCGGCACAAAGTACTATGAGTACGCCGAGGCGTTTGGCATTCTGGAGCGCACCGGTATTGACCTACCCGGTGAGGCAAGCGGCTATTTCTTCGATTTTGATACGCTGACCAAGGGCTATTCATCGGTTATTTCCGGCTCGTTCGGCCAGACGTTCCACGTCACGCCCATTCAGCAGGTGCGCGCAATAGCCGCAGTTGTCAACGGCGGCTATGTGCTTCAGCCGTATGTGGTCAGTCAGGTTCTGGATTCCGACGGCAATGTGGTGCAGGAAAACGGACGAACCGTTCTGCGTCAGGCCATCAGCGAGTCCACGTCCATCACGATGCGTGACCTTTTGGAAAAGGTCGTTACCGAGGGCACGGCCAAGAGCGCAAGGACACCCGGCTACCGCGTAGGCGGCAAGACCGGTACGTCGGAAAAGACGGACACCTATGATGAGTACGGCAACATGACTGAGGATAAGATTGTCTCATTTGTCGGTGTTGCACCAATTGACGATCCGCAGTATGTGGTGCTGGTGGCGCTGGATACGCCGAAGCACGAAGAGGGAAACTATAAGTACACGCCGAACGGCTATTATATCTCCGGCGGCCTGATGGCCGCGCCGACGGTGCGTGATATTTTCCTTGATATTCTGCCGTATCTTGGCATTGAGCCGGACTACTCCTCCGACGATATCCGCGGCGTCAATGTTACCATGCCAAGCCTTACCGGCCTGACTGAGCAGGAGGCCGCAGAGACGCTGGCTTCGTGCAGCCTGACCTACCGGACAATCGGCTCTGGCGCGGTGGTAACGGATCAGATTCCGGCTGCGGGTGCGCTGCTGCCTGGACAATCTGAGGTGATTCTCTACCTCGATGCCGAGAAGTCAACGGAAAAGGTTGAAGTGCCGAACTTTGTCGGCTACGGCGTGGCAGATGTGAACTGGCTCGCAAATCAGGCGGGCGTCTATGTGCAGGCAAAGGGCACGGATATGAGCGAAAACTGGGTCAGCGTCACGTATCAGGACATCGAGCCAGGTACGATGGTTGACAGAGGTACTACAATAACGGTAGAATTTACGGATCACAGTTCGCTGGACGATTAGTCCGGCGGCTGGCGATCAAACGAATTGATTCTGCATGGCAGAAGAAAGGATGGCACACAATGGAGCTTCGTACACTGCTAAGCGGCGTTGAAGTTTTGGAGACAAACGCGCCGATGGAGCTGGAAATCAGCGGCGTCAGCTATGACTCGCGCGCGGTAAAGCCAGGAGAGCTGTTTGTTGCCGTCACAGGCTTTGCCGCCGACGGACATCGCTTTATCCCCATGGCAGCGGAGAAAGGCGCGGCTGCGGTGCTCTGTGAGCGCCGTCCGGCGCAGAATATCCCGTTTGTGCGCGTGGCGTCCACGCGCGCGGCGCTGGCCAGCGTCAGCGCGAACTGGTTCGGCCGTCCGGCGGACAAAATGACGATGATCGGCGTGACCGGCACAAATGGGAAAACATCTATCACCTATCTGCTGAAAACCGTGCTGGAACAGACACTCGGCGCAAAGGTTGGTCTGATCGGCACAATTCAGAATATGATTGGCGATGAGGTGCTGGAAACCGAGCGTACCACGCCCGAGAGCTTTGAACTGCAAAGCCTGTTCTCACGGATGGCGCAAAAGGGCTGCACGCATGTGATTATGGAGGTTTCATCACACGCGCTGGCGCTGCACCGGACGGACGGCATTCACTTCCGCGTTGGCATTTTTACAAATTTGACCGAGGATCATCTGGATTTCCACAAGACGATGACCGAATACTGCGACGCGAAAGCGCTGCTGTTCCGGCAGTGCGACATTGGCGTGCTGAATCTGGACGATCTGTATTATGAGCGAATCCGCCGTCAGGCAACGTGCCGTATCCTGACGTATTCCGTCAAAGATAACGCCGCCGACCTTGTGGCAAAGAACATCCGTCTCAAGCCCGACCGCATCGAGACGGACGTGGTAACCGGCAACGACATCAGCCGCGCGGAGCTGCGCATCCCCGGCGCGTTCAGCGTTTATAACGCGCTGGCCGTGATTGAGGCGGCGCAGGCGCTTGATATTCCGCTGGCGCAGATTACGGCAGCGCTGCGCGAGGCTAGGGGCGTCAAGGGCAGGGTGGAGGTTGTGCCAACACCCGGCAAGGACTATACCGTCCTGATCGACTATTCCCACACGCCGGACAGCCTTGAAAACGTACTGAAAACGGTGCGTGGGTTCTGCAAGGGACGCGTCATTGCCGTCTTTGGCTGCGGCGGCGACCGCGATCCGTATAAGCGCCCGATTATGGGCAAAATTGCGGCGGAGCTGGCCGATTACAGTGTGGTCACCTCCGACAATCCAAGAACCGAAGATCCGAACGCCATTATTGAGCAGATTGTGGCCGGTATGGGCGGCGCAAAGGGAAAATACAGCGTGATTGAAAACCGTGTGGAGGCCATCGGATGGGCGATGGCGCACGCAAAAAAGGACGATATCATCGTCCTGTGCGGCAAGGGTCACGAGACTTATCAGGAAATTGGACACGAAAAGCGTCATCTGGATGAGCGCGAGGTTGTTGCAGCGTATTTGGAGAACGAACGATGAAAGAACTGAAACTGGAGCAGCTTGCCGCGTGGTGCGGCACAGTGCTTGACAAAAACAGCGCCGGGATTATCGTCCGCGGCGTGCAGTCGGACTCGCGCAAGGTACAGCCGGGCGATTTGTTTGTCGCCATTGCAGGTGAGCGCGTGGACGGACATGATTATATTGCCGCAGCGGTGGAACGCGGCGCGGTGGCCGCGCTGGTCAGCCATCCGGTGGACGCGCCGATTCCGTGTATGCTGGTAGACGATACGCTCAAGGCATATGGCGCAATTGCTGCGGGCTATCGCCGGATGCTGCCCATCCGTGCCATCGGCATTACTGGCAGCGTGGGCAAGACTACGACAAAGGAAATGATTGCGTGCGTTTTGAGCACGGTCTACCGCACGGCCAAAACTGCGGGCAATCACAATAACAATCTGGGACTTCCCATGACGATTATGGATATGCCGGCAGACACGCAGGTGGCGGTGCTGGAGATGGGCATGAACCACTTCGGCGAGATGGCGTATCTTACGTCGATTGCGCGGCCAAACATCGCTGTAATCACCAACATCGGCACGATGCACATTGAGCACCTTGGCAGCCGCGAGGGTATTTTGCAGGCAAAGCTTGAAATCCTAAAGGGCGTACCAGACGACGGCATCGGCATTTTCAACGGCGACGAGCCGCTTTTGTGGAACGTCCGCAACGACGGCGGCCACAGAAAGTACTACTTCGGCATCGAAAACAAGCTGGCAGACCTTGTGGCAAGCGATATTGTGGAGCTGGACGACGGCATGCGCTTTCAGGTAACGGGCATGGGACAGCAGTTTGAGCTCTTCGTCCCGGCCATCGGCCACCACACGGTGTATAATGCGCTGTGTGCCACGGCGACGGCGCTGCTGCTGGATATCAAGCCCGAAAAAATCCAGTCGGCGCTCAGCAGCTTCCAGAATACCGGAATGCGCCAGCGGATCTATCCGCACGGCGGCATGACGATTATTGAGGACTGCTACAATGCCGGACCGGAATCCACAGAGGCGGCGCTGAACGTGCTGGAAAGCTATCCCGGTAAGGGACGGCGGATTGCCGTGCTCGGTGATATGCTGGAGCTTGGCAGCCGGTCAAGCGCCGAGCACTATCGTATCGGACGTCTGGCTGCGCAAAAGGCGGATATGCTCTTTACCTACGGCGCAAACGCCGTGCGTATGATCACCGGTGCGATTACCGGCGGTATGACGGCGAAAAACGCCGAGCACTTTGACACGCACGAGGATCTGGCTCATGTGCTTAAGACGCGCGTTGCCGAGGGCGATATCATTCTGTTCAAGGGCAGCCGCGGCATGAAGATGGAGCGGGCGCTGCACCTGTTTTTGGACGAAGAGGACAAATAAGAAATATACCGGAGGAAATCCGTCATGGAACTGTATGCAATTCTTACGCTGGTCTGCGCGGTGGTGTCGTTTTTGGTGACGCTGCTGCTGGGACGGCTCGTCATTCCCATGCTGCACGCGCTCAAGGCCGGGCAGTCTATCCGCGAAATCGGCCCAAGGTGGCACAACAATAAGGCCGGTACGCCCACCATGGGCGGCATTATGTTTATTGTAACCGCCATTGTGTGCACCGTTGGCTTTGGCTGGACTGCCATGCGCGAAAACCACACCTATACGCATCTTTATGTGCTGGCGCTGGCACTCTGCTATGGACTCATCGGCTTTGCGGATGATTTTGTCAAGGTGAAGCTCAAGCGGAATCTCGGCTTGACGGCCATTCAAAAATTTCTGCTTCAGCTGGTGGTGGCGGTTGTGTTTTTGCTGCTGCTGCGCGGCAACGGGACGCTGTCGTGTGATTTGTACATCCCGTTCTGGAACGTAGAGCTGGCAATCTCTCCGGTTCTCTACATGATTTTTGGCGCGTTTGTCATTGTCGGCTGCGTCAATGCGGTCAATCTGACCGACGGCGTGGACGGCCTTTCCAGCAGCGTAACGATCCCGGTTATGGTATTTTTCTGCGTGGCATCGCTGCTGTGGTCGGAAAATGCGCTGTCCGCATTCCCGGCCTCGCTGGTCGGCGGCCTTGCAGCATTTTTGTGCTATAACTTCCATCCGGCAAAGGTATTCATGGGCGATACGGGCTCGCTATTCCTTGGCGGCGCGGTGTGCGGCCTTGCCTTTGCGCTGGATATGCCGCTGATTTTGATTCTGGTCGGCATCATCTACATTGCCGAGACGGTTTCGGTGATGATGCAGGTTACCTATTTTAAGCTGACGCATGGCAAGCGCATCTTCAAGATGACACCGATTCACCATCATTTTGAGCTGTGCGGCTGGCGTGAAGAGAAAATTGTCGCCGTATTCGCTGGCATTACGGTTGTGATGTGTATACTGGCGTATTTTGGTATTGTCAACCGGTTTTAACCGGTATCCCGGAAAGGAGCGTCCCTATGTCCAATCCCGCAGCAGCGGACTCGCCGCGTCTTGTTGACGGCCATCTTGCGCCGCAGCCGGAACAAAAGAATAACGCCCTGCTGGATGAGCGCGGACTGCTGGATGTGCCATTTCTGGTGCTGACGGTGCTGCTGGTCATCATTGGCGTTGTGATGATGTTCTCGGCCAGCTATGCGCGTGCGTACAGCGAAAAAAATAACTCTACCTATTATTTTGCACGTCAGGCGTTGTTTGCCCTGGTTGGCATCGGCATGATGCTCTTTATCAGCCGGCTGAACTATCAGATGTGGCGTGGCCTGTCGGTGATTGTGCTGGCGATTGCGATTTTCTTCCTGCTGCTCGTGCCGTTCATCGGCTCGGAGGAGGGCGGCGCAAAGCGCTGGCTGCGGCTTGGTATTTTGAGCTTCCAGCCGTCAGAGGTGGCAAAGGTGGCCGTCGTCATGTCGTTTGCCTCACTGATGTCGCTCTACCGCGAAAAGATGCAGACGTTCCGCTACGGTATTTTGCCGTTTGCAAGCATCCTGATTGTTGTGTGCGGCCTGATTGCGCTGGAACGCCATTTTTCCGGCATTCTCATCATTCTTGCGCTCGGTGCGGTGATGATGTTCCTTGGCGGCGTGCAGCTGCGCTGGTTTGCCATCGGTGCAGTGCTGGTTGGTGCGTTCGCGGCGATCTATCTGAGCACCATGGGCTACGCCAGCGCGCGCATTGCGGCGTGGCGCGACCCAATGTCCGACCCGTCTGATACGGGCTATCAGATTTTGCAGTCGCTGTATGCCATCGGCTCGGGCGGCCTGATGGGACTCGGCTTTGGCCACAGCCGTCAGAAGTATCTATATCTGCCGGAGGAGCACAACGACTATATTTTTCCCATTGTATGCGAGGAGCTCGGCTTTGTCGGCGCAGTGGCGGTGATTTTGCTGTTCATGCTGCTGATTATCCGCGGCTACTGGATTGCGATGCACGCGCGCGACCGCTTTGGCGCGCTTTTGGCGGCGGGACTGACGACGCATCTGGCGCTTCAGACATTCCTCAATATCGGCGTTGTGACAAACTTCCTGCCTGCCACCGGTATTTCGCTGCCGTTTTTCTCCTATGGCGGCACAGCACTTCTGATTCAGCTGTTTGAAATGGGACTGATTCTGGCTGTTTCGCGCCAGAACGACAATAAGCTTCTGTAGGCGGTGGCATTTGGATGAATGTAATTTTTACCTGCGGCGGAACTGGCGGACACATCTATCCGGCCATTGCGGTTGCAAATCTTCTGCGGCAGAGAAAGCCGGACGCGCAGATTTTGTTTATCGGCGCGGAGGACGGCATGGAAAATAAAATTGTGCCGCGCGAGGGCTACCGGCTGGAAACGCTGAAAATTTCAAATTATCAGCGAAAGCTTACGCCGGCGGCGATGTGGCACAATCTGGTGACGCTTGTCAATATGACGGGCTCGCTTCGCAAAGCACGGCGCGTCATCCGTGATTTTGCACCCGATGTGATTGTGGGCACAGGCGGCTATGCGAGCTTTCCAGCGCTGAAGGTGGGGGCAAAAATGGGCATTCCCACGGCAGTGCATGAGTCAAACGCCGTGCCGGGGCTGACCACGCGGATGGTGGAGCACTCGGTTGATCGGATTATGGTCTCATTTGAGGAAAGCCGCGGCCACTATGCCGCGCCCGAACGCGTGGTTGTTACGGGCACGCCCGTGCGCGAGGACTTTATCTACACCGAAAAGAAAGCGGCGCGCGAAGCGCTTGGCCTTGACGAGCGGCCGCTCATTGTGTCGTATTGGGGAAGTCTTGGCGCGCGGGAAATGAACAAGAAGATCGCGCAGTTTATCCGTCGAGAGTGCAACGGCGGCGAGCCGTTCCATCACATCCATGCTACCGGCTCGTTCGGCTGGCGCTGGATGCCGGAATATGTCAAGGAGCTTGGTGTAGATCTGGCGGCGCATCCGTCAGTTGAAATGCGCGAGTATATCTATGATATGCCGCTTGTCATGGCGGCGGCCGATCTGATCATCTGCCGCGCGGGCGCGGCCACAATCAGCGAGGTTGCGGCCTCCGGCACGCCGTGCATTATGGTTCCGTCGCCGAATGTGACGGACAATCATCAGGAAAAGAACGCCCGCGTGCTGGAAAAGCGCGGCGCGGCGGTTGTTCTGCGGGAAAGCGAGTGTGACGGCGATGTGCTGTATGAGACGGCAAAGGAAATTCTGGGCGACCCGGATCGCCGCAGGAAAATGACCTCGGCAGCACATGAGATGGCCGTGGTTGACGCGGCGGAGCGAATCTACGCCGCGGCGATGGAGCTTGCAGACGCACAATGATGCGCAAATCCGCATAGGATGGCGAGAAAACGCCAATATGCGGAGGAATGTGCATGGAGGTTCTGTCTGTTATGGGCGGCGCGCCGCTTGCGGGCACCGTCTCGATTCATGGCGCGAAAAACAGCGTGCTGCCGATTCTGGCCGCGGCGGTGCTATGCCGGGAGCCGTGTGTCTTACATAATTGTCCCGATATTGAGGATGTGCAGAATACCGTCCGGATTTTAACGGCGCTTGGCTGCCATGTAGCGCGCGCAGGAAGCACGCTGACGGTGGACGCACACGGCCTTGCAAGCTGCAATGTGCCAGAGGTGCTTGCGCAGAAGATGCGCTCATCGGTGCTGTTTCTGGGTGCGCTTGCCGCACGGCTTGGCTGCGCGGAGATCCCGCTTCCGGGCGGCTGTCCGCTTGGCGCAAGGCCGGTTGATCTGCACATCAGGGCGCTTTGCTCCATGGGAGCGGAAGCGGACGCGGCGGACGGCTGCATCCATTGCTGCGCCGGGGCGCTGCATGGCGCAGAAATTGCGCTGCCGTTTCCAAGTGTGGGCGCAACGGAAAATGCTATTCTGGCTGCCACGGCGGCGCAAGGCGAGGTCATAATTGAAAATGCAGCCATGGAGCCGGAGATTGCCGATCTGATCGGCTTTTTGAAAAGCGCCGGAGCGCAGATTGACGGTGCGGGAACAAGACGTATCCGCGTGCGCGGCGGCGCGCCGCTGTACGGCGCGACCTATACGATTTTGCCGGACCGGATTGAAACGGCGACATATCTGTGCGCAGCGGCCGCCTGCGGCGGAGATGTGACGCTGCGGCGCACCGCGCCGCAGACGCTTGCACCGGTAATTAGCACGCTGCGCGCGGCGGGGTGCAAAATCACGCAGCGCGGCACAGCGCTGCGCATAGAAAGCAGCGGACGGCTGCGTGCGCCGGGCGAGATTGTGACTGCGCCATACCCCGGCTTTCCAACTGACGCTCAAGCGCCCATGATGGCGGCGCTTCTGCGTGCCGAGGGCACGACGTGCTTTTCGGAGACGATTTTTGAGGGACGGCTGCACCACGCGGCGCAGCTGCAAAAAATGGGCGCAGACATTGCTGTCTGCGCGCAGCAGGCGCGGGTGCACGGCGTGAGAACACTGCACGGTGCGGCGCTTTTGGCAGAGGATTTGCGCGGCGGCGCGGCAATGGTGATTGCGGCGCTGGCAGCGGAGGGAAATTCTCTGATTTTTGGAGTAAAACACATCAAACGTGGCTATGATAATCTGGAGGGAATGCTCCGGAAGCTGGGCGCGGAGATAAAATATGTAGAAATTTGACACGAAATCGTGTATAATCAGGAAAAATGAATCCGCTCTCCGAAAAAGGAGTATTGTATATGAGAACAAATCGACGCAAAGCGCCGCAGCGCCCGGCCAAAGGCAAATCCGCCTCCAGGCGCGAGGGCGGAAGCGGCATGGGCACACGGCTGATCATCATGCTGGCCGTGGTGGCAGCCGTGGTGTTCGGCGTGGCGATTTTCTTCAAGGTCAATACAGTAGAGGTACAGGGCAACACAATCTATTCTGCGCAGGAGATCCGCGCGGCCTCGGGCATCGAGCAGGGCGACAACCTGTTCACGCTGAACAAGGAGGCCGCGGCGGGCAGCATCAAGGCCAGTCTTCCGTATGTGGAAACGGTCAGCATCATCCGGTCAATGCCCGATACGGTTATGATTGAGGTCAAGGAAAGCAGCACGGCGTATGCCATTGCGACAGATACAAACACGACGTGGCTGATTAACGCTGTGGGCAAGGCGCTGGAGCAAATTCCGAGCGAATCGGCGGCCGACTATCCGCAGATTCTGGGCGTGACGATCAACAGCCCTACGCTCGGCGCAGTGGTCTCGTCGTCCAATCAGAGCGCGCTGAACGCGGCGCTTGATGTGATTGCGGCCATGGATGGCACGGGCGTACTGGAGCATCTGGCATCGGTCAACGTGGAAAAGGACTATGACATTATCGTCTGGTATGACGAGCAGTATGAGATCAAGCTTGGCGGCACAGACCGGCTGGACTATAAGATTCAATATCTTGGTGTAATTCTTGACAGCCTGAGCACATATCAGGCCGGAACGATTGATCTTAGCTTCTCATTAAGCGAGGATGCGCGCTTTTATTCGCGGCAGTGACTGCACAGATATGAATATTTTGAAAAGAAGCGGCGAAAAATCGGGAAAATTCTAGAATTTCTATTGACCGAACGCGTATTTCGGTATAGAATAAATTGAATAGACAGCTTCATTATGCGTTTTTACAGATAGATTCGCTGTGATATACATAGGAGGAAGACAAATGGCAGAGTATGCAGATAAGGTAGTATCCATTAAGGTCATCGGCGTGGGCGGCGCCGGCAATAACGTTATTAACCGTATGATCGGCGCAGGCGTAAACGGCGTCGAGTTTGTCGCGGTCAACACAGATAAACAGGATCTCAACAAGTCCAAGTGCCCCAATAAGGTGCAGATCGGCGAAAAGCTGACCGGCGGTATGGGCGCGGGCTCCAAGCCCGAAATCGGCCAGAAGTCGGCAGAGGAATCCAAGGCTGCCATTTCTCAGGCGCTTGAGGGCGCGGACATGGTGTTTGTCACTGCCGGTATGGGCGGCGGTACTGGCACGGGCGCAGCTCCCATCATTGCGCAGCTGGCACATGAGGCCGGCATCCTGACGGTCGGCGTTGTGACAAAGCCGTTCCGCTTTGAGGGTGCAAACCGCATGAAGCAGGCCGAGATGGGCATTGCCAATCTGTCGGACAAAGTTGATTCGCTGATTATCATTCCCAACGACCGGCTGAAATTTGTCACCGACCAGAAAATTACGTTTGCCAATGCATTCGGCATCGCCGACGATGTGCTGAAGCAGGCTGTCAGCTCCATTTCCGAACTGGTTGCCTACTCTGAGAACGTCATCATCAACCTTGACTTTGCCGACGTCTCCGCCATCATGAAAGACG